>JAAYFR010000040.1 GCA_012728155.1 Bacteroidales bacterium
ACAGTATTTCTTAAAGAATTGTATGAGATATCATTACTGTGTTATGTTAACAAATTTGGAACAGAAAATTTGCTAGAAGCAAGTTTTTGGATATTTAGATATACTTATTCTTTGCGTGTTTCAAAAAGCAAAACAGTAAGGGAAGATAGTATACCTGTTTTCTTGCGTAGCAATCATTATATTTTTGATATTATTCTTTCAAGTTTTAATCACAATCAACTGATTTTTTCTCTGAAACAGTTCAATTATGAATTTAATGATGAAAACACAGACGGAGATACTGTAAAATCAAGATTTATCGTTAGAGTCGCGGAGTATTTCGGAGAAACGTTTAATAAAAAGGACTACGATAAAAGTTTAACTAGTGCAATCGATAATAAATTAAAAAACGAAAAGAAAAATGGATGATAAATTTTATACCGAGGATGTAACATTGGAAAAACTTGTATATCGTAGGTTTATAATTCCCTCATATCAGCGTCCATATGTTTGGGGAGACGAACAAATCAACAAACTTTTATCCGATTTTTATGATGCGTTTAAAGAATTCGAAGAAGGAGGTGATGCGTATTATTATGTCGGTACGGTTTTATTAAATAAACAGAATAGAGGAAATAAAACTATTGAACAGATTATTGATGGACAGCAGCGTTTTACCACGTTATGGTTAATAGCTTCAGTATTTAAGGTAATAGGATCGAACTCGAAAATTATAGAGTTTTTAAGAGTCGAAGAAGAATTACGAATTGACTTTGCAATTCGTAAGCAAATCAAAAATTATATGCTCTCATTGTATGATAGGAGAATAGAAAATCGATCTCAAGTTTATGATATAGAAATCGAAGAAGATGAGTATCTAAGCCATATAGCTAAAGCTGTTGCTACAATCAGTGGTCGATTATTACAAATAGATAAGGATAAATTGGATAATTTTGGAGATTATATTTATGAAAAAGTTCATTTTGTAGTCAATGCTGTCCCGGAGAATACCGATCTCAAGAAATTGTTTGCAACTATTAATAATTCAGGAATACAATTAGAGCAATCTGACATATTGAAATCGTTGCTAATTAATAAAATAGAGACGAATAAAGATTTTTATAGCAGTATTTGGGAAGCATGTGAAAATATGAATGATTACTTTGAGAGGAATGTAAAGCAGCTTTTCCCTCATAATTTCGATTGGGATAAGATCAAAGACTATGATGATTTGAGTAAGATTGAATTGCCAAATAGAGATAGAACTTCAAAAGATATCCAACAAGACAATGCCTTTACAATTGTTGAAATTTTAAAGAATGACTCAATTAATAATAGAACTATAGACCTGAGAGACATCGAAAATAGTCCTGTTACAATTATACAAAATGCAAGTATAACTGATATTACTAATATATCAGGGAAATTATTTGGTGAATGGATTAGTATTGAGGATGTGAAAGTTGAATATTGTTCTTTTGAGAATATATCGAATTCTACTAAAAGGGCTCAATTTAAAATATTTGATGATAGATTTGCAAAAGGCATAGAATTGGAGCTGATACAGAACAATAAAGATATAGACGCTCGCATTGTTTGGGCAAAAGCAAGTCATAGAAGGAGTGAAAAAAATAAACAATTATTGGAATTAGATTGGAATGATATGAGTATAGCAAACGTACAGAGTCTTGATAATAATATACCTCTTGGACGCAAAGGTTATGGTATTGCAGAGATTACTATTAATCCAATAGATTATCAGCATAATAGACCAATGAAGATAGATGATGATAGTGTTGGGTATTGCCGTTCTATCATTACTTTCCCACAACTTTTATTACATGCTTACCGAATTTTTTTGTTTTGCCAACAAGCTCAAGATTTTGAGTTGCCATTCCATACTGATCGATTGATACAGATATTCAAATCTCAGATAAAGAAAAAAGATAATGAGGAAGTAGGGTTCAAATCGCTAGTTGATGCAGATGAAGAAATAATAAAAAAGTTTTTTGAATACTTATGGAAAGTACGTTGTGTATTTGATAAATACGTTGTGAAATGGGTACAAAAAGAAAAAGATACAGAAGAAATATTGTCATTGACCAATATACCCAAGCAGGATAATTTCTTCTCACGGGTAAATAAGGAAAAAGATTCAATGTCTATGTTGCAAAGTATGCTCTATTTTACAGGAAATTATAATACACAAATTTGGCTTACGCCATATTTGTATAGATTGGTTACTGATAGTTCTATGTGTGAAGATGATAGATTACTTCGCTTGGAGGAGATTGATAATGAAATGTCATTAAGTAAATTGACGGATAAGCAAGTGTCGTTTGCACTGATGGATAAACATGATATTGTTAAAGGTAATAAAGATAAGTTTGATTTTGAGAGCTATCTTAGAGAAAGTCGTGGAACATCTTTTAAGCATTATTGGTTTCAAAAGTTGGAATATATTTTGTGGAAAGAGTTTAATAAAGACGAAGAGAAAAAGAGTGATGAAATGTTCAAAAAGAAGTTCAAAAATTATCGAATTACTTCTAAAAACTCGGTAGAGCATGTATATCCACAAAACCCTGAATCTGAAGACCCGTCTGAAGACCCGTTGGAAACTAATTTGGATAGCTTTGGAAATTTAGTATTGTTAAGTGTGAGTCAGAATTCATCATACAGCAATCAAGATGTAAAAAAGAAAAAGATTGACTTTGACAAAAAAGAGACTTATGACTCTCTCAAATTGAAACTAATATACGATAACCCCAAATGGGATAGAGAAGCAATAGAAGAACATGCTAAACAAATGATTGAGATGATAAAAACTCATTACAATAAATTTAGATAGAATCATGACAGGCGAAGAAATTACAGAAATTATTGAAAAATATCGGAAGTTAGCCCAGACGACCGAGCGATTCAATGGAGAAAGAGCACATAATTATGAACGCTTTGCGGATTATCTTGAGGATAACAATCACTTTGTGGACGATGATTATTATGAAACTGAAGAGGATTTGCTCGAAGAGTTTAAGGAGGTGGAATCAGATATGGGTGCTCAATGGGATAATTGGTTTCCCGAAGGTGATGATGACGACTCTATTTCGGACTTCTTGACGAAGGAATAGAGATATTGTTTCGCAAATAAAAGACCCTGAATTTTTCAACGTACAGTATACAATCAAAATGCTTTTAAACATCACCACAACACATAAGCCGGCGACGGATTTGGGGTACTTGCTGCATAAGCACCCAGATAAATTCCAGACTTTCGATTTGTCTGTCGGGAAGGCGCATATTTTTTATCCGGAGAAGAGCGAGGAAAGAACAACGATAAGCCTTTTACTTGATATTGACCCGATAGATATGGTGCGTAGCGCCAGAAATTTGGGAGGGGAGGGATTTGCGCTGGGCCATTATGTGAACGACCGCTCTTATGTGGCTTCCTCTTTTATGAGCGTGGCGTTATCTAAAGTATTTCCTTCCGCGATGAATGGCAGGTGTAAGGACAGGCCGGAATTGGTGGATGTGAAGTTGCCTTTAGAAGTGTCAATCGCTTCCATCTCCGCACCAAAAGGGGGTGAGGCCCTGATACGTAAATTCTTTGAACCGCTGGGTTATAAGGTCGGGCTGACAAGGTTTACCTTAGACAAGAAATTTCCGGAATGGGGTGACAGTAAATATTTCTCCCTGAAACTTACGCATACGATTACAACGAAGGAGTTACTTTCCCACCTGTATGTGCTGATTCCGGCCTTGGATAACGATAAGCATTACTTTGTCAGTGAAGACGAAATTGAGAAACTGCTTCAAAAAGGGGAGGGGTGGCTGAAAGATCATCCGGCAAGAGAACAAATTATCAGCCGCTACTTGATCAACTTGCACTCATTGTCGAGACGGGCGATTGAAAGGTTAAGCGAAGGGGATGAAATCGGAATAACAGAGGATGAGCTTGTAGAGAAGAGTGAAACCGAGAAAAGTGAAACCGAGAGAAGGAGAGAAACGCTTCACGATAAGCGTTTGAGGATTGTAGCGAATAAATTGGTGGAGTCGGGAGCAGAACGGGTCTTGGATTTGGGTTGCGGGGAAGGAAAACTAATCCGCCTTTTGTTGAAGGAAAAGCAATTTGCTGAAATTGTGGGGATGGATGTCTCATACAACATCCTGTTGAAAGCGAAAGAAAAACTTCATTTCGACGAGATGTCTCCCCGGCAGAAAGAACGAATAAATCTTTTTCAGGGTTCATTGACTTATCGCGATAAGCGACTTGAAGGTTTTGACGCGGCAGCGGTGGTGGAGGTGATTGAGCATCTGGATTTGGACAGGCTTACGGCGTTTGAGCGTGTTCTGTTTGAGTTCGCCGGGCCGAGAACTATTCTCCTGACCACTCCTAACAAGGAATTTAATGTGATGTGGGAGAAATTGGGTGGAGAGGTTATGCGGCATGGCGACCATCGTTTCGAGTGGACGAGAAAAGAGTTTGCCGACTGGGCAAACAACATGGGGGGAATGTATAATTATAGTGTGGAGATATTACCAATCGGCGACGAGGAAGAGAATATGGGTGCTCCATCACAAATGGCAATATTCAGATATGGAAATTAAGGTGCCGGAGTTTTCGTTGGTCGTTTTGATAGGGATCTCGGCTTCCGGAAAGCGCTCTTTCGCCCGAAAATTCTTCAAGAGGAGTGAAATCTTGTCATCCGATGAATGCAGGGCGTTGGTGTCGGATGATGAAAATAACCAGGCGTCTACGAACGATGCTTTCGATGTTTTGTACTACATCGCGGGCAAGCGTTTGAAGAATGGATTGCTTACGGTGGTAGATGCTACCAATATCCAAAAGGAATCCAGAAAAGGACTCGTGGAATTGGCCAAGACCTACCATTGTCTGCCGGTCGCCATTGTGTTGGATCTGCCCGAAAAGGTATGTGTGGAAAGAGATCAAAACAGAACTGACAGAAATATAGGCGAACATGTTATTCGTCGGCAAACGCAACAATTGAAAAAATCCATTAGGGGGTTAAAACAAGAGGGTTTCAAACAGATTTATGTTTTGAAATCGGTCGAAGATGTCGAGTCTGTGGTTGAAATAAGTAGGGAAAAACTCTACAACAACAAGAAAGAAGAGGAGGGACCTTTCGATATAATCGGTGATATGCATGGCTGTTTCGATGAATTGCAGGAACTTCTTATCAAGTTGGGCTATGTTATCTACCGTGTTGCACCTGATAATGTCAATTTTGGATTTGAGGTAATCGCTCCGGAAAAGAGAAAAGCTGTTTTTGTAGGTGATTTGGTGGATAGAGGTCCCGACTCTCCCACCGTGTTGCGTTTGGTGATGAGTATGGTGAATGCGGGTGTCGCCTATTGTGTGCCGGGTAACCATGATATGAAACTACAGAAATGGTTGAAAGGGAAACAGGTACAATTAACTCATGGATTGGATGTGACGGTAAGTCAGTTCGAAAGCGAGTCGGCGGCATTCAAAAAGAGCGTCGAGCAATTTTTGTATAGCCTGATCAGTCATTACCTGTTTGACAAAGGGCGATTGGTGGTGGCGCACGCCGTTTTGAAAGAGGAGATGCACGGCCGAGGTTCGGGAGCTGTCCGTTCATTCTGTCTGTATGGGGAGACCACGGGCGAGACCGATGAATTCGGTCTGCCGATCCGTTATGACTGGGCAAGGGAATACCGGGGAAACGCCAAAGTGGTTTATGGGCACACTCCCGTACCCGAAGCGGAATGGCTGAACAATACCATCGATATTGATACCGGTTGTGTGTTTGGTGGTAAACTGACGGCATTGCGTTATCCTGAAGAGGAGTTGGTATCCGTAAAAGCGAAGATGACCTATTGTGAACCGGTAAGACCTATCGCATTCAATGAATCAGAGAACAAACTCACTTCACAGCAGGAGTATGATGATTTGCTGGACATCGAAGATGTGACGGGTAAGAGGATTGTGCAGACAAGATTGAGGAACAATATCACCATCAGCGAAGAAAATTCCATTGCGGCGCTGGAGGTGATGAGCCGTTTTGCGATGAATCCCAAATGGTTGATTTATCTTCCGCCGACCATGTCACCCTGTGCGACGAGTGAATTGCCTGAGTTCTTGGAACACCCTTCACAAGCATTGAATTACTATAAGAAACGAGGTATCGAGAAAGTACTTTGTGAAGAAAAGCACATGGGATCAAGGGCGGTATTGGTCATCTGCAAGGATATCCAGGCAGCCATAAGACGTTTTGGCGTGGAAGATGGCAGGATGGGTGTTTGTTATACTCGGACAGGAAGAAACTTCTTTAATGACCCGGATATCGAGAAAATTTTTATCGCGAGAGTCAATCAATGCTTGAGTAATACCCACTTTTGGGATAAATTCAATACCGATTGGGTCTGCCTGGATACCGAATTGATGCCTTGGTCGGTAAAAGCACAGGCTTTATTGAAGGAGCAGTATGCTTCGGTCGGTGCGGCGGCAGGCGGAGCATTGCCCGAAGTGGTGAAAGCCTTACAAATGACGTTCGACAGGGGCGTTGAAGATGCCATGCCGTTGCTGGAGAAGTTTTCGGCAAAGGAGAAGGCTATCGACAAATATGTGAAGACCTATCAGAATTATTGCTGGCCAGTGGATAGTATTGATGATTACAAGTTGGCTCCTTTCCATATTTTAGCGACCGAAGGAACAGTGCATATCGACAAGAACCACGAATGGCACATGAAAAATATTGCTGCAATTTGCCAAGGCGATAGCAAACTATTTTTAGCTACCCGGTACAAAATTGTTGATTTGAACGATACATCCAGTTATAATGAGGCGCTCCAATGGTGGCTCGACCTGACTAATAACGGAGGAGAGGGAATGGTCGTAAAACCCTGTGATTTTATTGCATATGGCCAGGAGGGACTTTTACAGCCGGCCGTAAAATGTAGGGGAAGCGAGTATTTGAGAATCATCTACGGACCGGAATATGATGCGCCGGAAAATAGGGAAAGGTTGAAAAACAGGGGACTTTCGAGAAAACAATCGTTGGCGCTTAGAGAATTTGCGCTTGGCATTGAAGGCCTTGAAAGATTTGTAAGAAAAGAACCGTTGAGGCGAGTCCACGAGAGCATATTTGGCGTACTCGCCTTGGAAAGCGAATATGTGGATCCAAGGTTATAAACTGCTCTTCTGGGCAGTTTTTTTTGAAACACTCTTATCTTATGCCTATATTTGGCATATCATACCTCTATATTTGTAGAAAAAATAACAGATATGGAACAACCTAAGAACAAAACCGAGAAAGAAAAGGGAAAGGAAAAACCTGTAAGAATTCCTAATACTCTTTTGGCACATATTGAGCATATCATTGGGTTGGTAGAAGATTCCAAGTTAAGTGAAGAGTTCTATCAGAAAGCAAAGAAGAGTATTAACTTTGTGGCGAAGAAGATGGATTTGACAGCAAATCAGGCTGTACTGTTAGCTGTTTTTATGGAAAGAAGTTGTGACCACAGAATCTATATCAGCGATATAAGCAACTTCATGGGATGCCAGAACGTAAAGTCTCTTTCTCTGATGATTGATGCCGAGGAATTGGAGAAGCGCAGGTTGATACGGTGCTGCAGGGAGGACGATGGAGTTATGTATAGGGTTCCTCAGGATGTTATTTTGTCCATTAAACAGAATATTGTGTATAAACCGGAATGCACGAAGGGGATTTCCATCAGTGAACTGTTCAAGCATATTTACCGTCTTTTCACCGAAAGAGAAAATAAAGAGATCCCCTTTTCGATGCTGTGTCAAGAATTGGAGCAGCTCCTGGAAGACAATCTATCGTTGGCGTTCTGTAGGAGAATCAAAGAATACGAAAAATTGCATAGCGAACAGCATAGTTTGATACTACTCCTGTTTTTTTGTCATCGTTATATCAATTGTGATGATGATCGTATCGGTTTTTATGATTTCGAAGAATTATTCGACGACAAATGGATTCTTCGTGTACTGAAAAAAGATTTGCAAAGCGGTAATAGTGAGTTGATAGTCAATGATATTATTGAATGTAAAAATGATAATGGATTCGGGGATAGAAATTTTTTCTGTTTGTCCGCTTCCACTAAAGATGAGCTTTTTACAGAATTGGATATAAAAACGCAATGGGCGACCTATAAAAAGGATATGATATTGCACGGTTGTATTGTGTGCAAGGAGCTGTTCTTCAACGAACGGGAGCAGTCTCAAATAGATCAATTGTCTCATCTGCTTCAACAAGAGAATTTTAGGACTGTACAAGATAAATTGAAAGAGAATGGAATGCGGAAAGGTTTTGCCTGCCTGTTCCACGGTGCGCCGGGGACAGGAAAGACGGAAACCGTATATCAGATTGCCCGTGCGACCGGTCGTGATATTATGATGGTGGATATCGCGGAGTCTAAAAGCATGTGGTATGGTGAAAGTGAAAAGCGGATCAAGAAGATATTCGACAATTACCGCGGTCATTTGAAGATATCCGAAATCGCTCCCATATTACTTTTCAACGAGGCGGATGCCATTATCGGGAAAAGAAAAGAAGTCGGTACCGGTACAATCGACCAGACAGAAAATACAATACAGAATATCCTTCTTCAGGAAATGGAGAGCCTGGAGGGGATTATGATCGCTACGACAAACCTTGCCCAGAATCTGGACAAGGCGTTTGAAAGGAGATTCCTCTATAAAATCGAATTCGAAAAGCCGGCTATCGAGGCGAAGGCAAAAATATGGAACACAATGCTTCCATCCCTTTCCGAAGAAGAAAGAGTGGAACTGGCAACCAATTACGATTTCAGTGGCGGACAGATAGAGAATATCGTGCGCAAATACACGGTCGATTCCATTCTGAACGGGA
This sequence comes from Bacteroidales bacterium, assembly GCA_012728155.1. Lineage (GTDB taxonomy): Bacteria > Bacteroidota > Bacteroidia > Bacteroidales > Dysgonomonadaceae > Proteiniphilum. The sequence goes on from JAAYFR010000040.1 coordinate 8,853, forward strand.
CTAAACCTTCAATTGAAGCAATATATTTCCATTGTCAAAGCGAATTACTATACAAGCATAACGAGAAACGAAAAATAGGATATTGTTGATGAGAAAAGGAGAAGTGATATGGAAAGGAGAGGAAGTGATATGAAACGAAAAAGCAGCAAGGACAACACCGCGAACCTGTTTAATCGCTATGTCTGGTTGGTCGATATTATCTATCGAAAAGGAAATATAACCTTCGAGGAGATCAACGGGTGCTGGCAAAGGGCAGCGTTGAATCTGGAGGGGGAGGATATTCCCCTGCGCACGTTCCATAACCACCGGAAAGCGATTGAGGATATGTTCGATATCAATATCGAATGCGATAAACGCAACGGGTACAGGTATTATATCGAAAACCGGGAGGATATGGAACGGGGAGGGGTAAGAACCTGGCTGCTGAATACCTTTGCGGTCAATAACCTGATCAATGAGAGCCATAAACTCAAAGAGCGTATCTTGTTTGAGAAGATCCCGTCGGGACAAAAATACCTCACGCCCATCATCGAAGCGATGAGAGACACTCTTGCCATCGAACTGACGTACCAGAGTTTCTGGCGTGATGAACCCTCTACTTTCGAAGTGCAGCCTTACAGCATCAAGATATTCAAGCAGCGTTGGTACCTGATCGCTTACAGTCCCTATAAGGAGCAGATTTTCATCTATGCGTTGGACCGGATAAAAAATCTGGAGGTTACCGATCAAAAGTTCCGGCTACCCGAAGATTTTGACGGAGAAATGTTTTTTTCCGAATGTTTTGGTATTATCCTCGGAGACGATATTGATCCGGAGAGGGTGGTGATTAAAGTCCGTAACAATCAGGAGAGATATATCAGGGCGTTGCCCTTGCATCATTCCCAAGAGGAAGAGAAAGTCACGCCCGACTATACCATCTTCAGTTACTATATACGGCCAACCTATGATTTCATGCAGGAGTTATTGTCGCACGGGGCAAATGTGGAAGTATTGTCACCCCAATGGTTCCGGAAAGAGATCGCCGGGGTTGTCGCCGAGCAGCATAGTGTTTATCATTATCAGGAAAAGGAAAAGTCTTAAAATGAAAATATTTCGCTCTTTTCGTTTCATATTTTGCTCAATACCTCATATAAATTCCATGCCTGTACATGCTTAATACCTCCCCGCAGAGGTAGCGTAATTTCATCAATCGCTTCGAGTGCGGAATATTCCCTTTCGATGGTCGACTCGTCGAAAAGCATATAAGCACTTTGATGAGCCTATTGCCCCTATATGAATATATCTTGTCGGCATGTTGTCACCCCAGAAATTGTACTTCTTCAGTTTTTCAAATCTATCGTCCATACTCGAAACTTTTATAAAAATATACAAAAGTTTCGAGGTTTTTTGGGTTTTGTGATGTTTCGATTTCCCGATAAATCGTGATCATCACTTTTTTCGTTATCTTTTTATAAGATAGGATGCGCCTCGGAAATCTTTTGAGAGTAAATTCTCACGATTTCTCTCAGCTTTCACTATCTTTGTCAAAAATATCAATTCTGATGGACATATTATTATCTGTAACCTGGAATGTAGATCCTGAATTATTTACCATTTTTGGCCGCGAGATTCGTTGGTACGGTCTGTTGTGGGTCATAGGGCTGATTGTCGCCGTCTATATGGTACAGCGTATCTTTAAACGGGAAGATCTTCCCGAAAAGTGGTTCGACTCGCTCTTCTTCTATATGATCGTCGGCATTATCGTGGGAGCCCGACTCGGTCATTGTCTTTTCTATGAACCGGCTTATTATCTGGCCAATCCTGTTAAGATGCTGGCAGTATGGGAAGGCGGTCTGGCAAGTCACGGCGGCGTAATAGGGATTATTATTGCCGTATGGCTTTATTCAAAAAAAGTGACCAAACTCAGTCCGTTGTGGACGTTCGACCGGGTGATGGTACCGACGGGGTTTACCGCTGCCATGATCCGTCTTGGTAACCTGATGAATCACGAGATTTACGGCGGACCGACCGATCAACCTTGGGGATTTCGATTTATCACCAATATTCACCAATGGATGCAGGGTGCGGAGCCGATCTACTCACAACCATCGCATCCCACGCAGATTTATGAGGGGCTGGCCTATCTCGTTATCTTTGCCATTACTGTATTCCTGTATTGGAAGACTGATGCCAAAAACCGGCAAGGATTGATTCTTGGAGTAGGTTTACTGTTGATCTTCCTTTTCCGCTTCTTCGTGGAGTTCCTTAAAAATGTGCAGGTAGAATCGGAAATTGTCATGCGTGAGAATACCGGACTGATATTGGGGCAGTGGCTCAGTATCCCGTTTATTATATGGGGTATATGGCTGATTTGGAATGCGCTGAGACGCCCTGCCCAAGTGGCGGTTACTCCTAAACAGTCGCAAATGGCGCAGCCAAGGGCGAAGAAGAAAAAATAATCCCGATGGATCGGGACGAGTAGTGAATAACAAAATATGGTATTTTTAATTTTTAGTTGATAATTGATAATTGTAACAACAAATATGTACAAACCGATTGAAGTAACGGAAAATATTTTCTATGTGGGTGTGAACGATCGCACCAAGCATCTTTTTGAGAGCCTGTGGCCCTTGCCGCAGGGAGTTTCCTATAACTCCTATATTATCAGAGATGAGAAGACGGTGCTTGTAGATACCGTAGATATTTGCTACTCCGATCTTTTTATGCGCAAGATTCGATCACTATTGGGAGACCAACCTATCGATTACCTTGTGGTGAACCATATGGAGCCCGACCACTCCGGTTCCATCGAATTGCTTGTCTCTAAATATCCCGATATCCAGATCGTGGGGAATAAGCGCTCAATCGAGATGCTAAAGGGATTTTATGGGATAACTGACAATCTGTTTGAGGTGAAAGATCGGGATGAGGTGAGTCTGGGAAAATTTACGCTTCAATTCTATATGACTCCCATGGTGCATTGGCCGGAGACAATGATGACTTATGTGAAGGAGACAAAAACCTTGTTTACGGGCGATGCATTCGGCACCTTCGGCACAATTGACGGAGGCGTATTAGACAGTCAGTTGTCTCCCGAAAGATACCGTGACGAGATGATCCGCTATTACTCCAATATCGTGGGTAAGTTCGGCTCTCCCGTGCAAACTGCCTTAAAAAAACTGTCGAACGTAAAGATCGATGCTATCTGCTCTACCCACGGTCCTGTATGGACCATCCAGGAAAATATAGCAGATGTGATTGCTCTATACGACAGGTTAAGCCGTTATGAAGCCGAAAGAGGATTGGTCATTGCCTATGGCAGCATGTACGGCCATACCGAAGAGCTGGCTGAGATCATCGCGACCGAAGCGGCCGGGAATGGGGTGAAGAACATCGTGATGCACAATGTGTCGAAAAGCCATGAGTCGGATATCCTTCGCGATGCATTTAAATATAAAGGGTTGATCATCGGATCACCTACCTATAACAACAAGTTGTATCCGGCCGTAGATGGCTTGGTTTCCGCCCTGCAAAACCGGGGCCTGAAGAATCGCTATTTCGGATATTTCGGTAGCTTTACCTGGGCAGACGCTACTGCCAGACAATTCGAAGCCTTTGCAGGAGCAATGGAATTTGAATTAGTGGCTGAACCTGTGATCATGAAGCAGGCGATGCTGGCCGATGTGGTGGAGAAAGCCCGCAACTTGGGGCGTGTCATGGCGGAGAAGTTGACTTCGGACAGAGGGGAGTCGTGACAAACAACAAAACATCTAACTGTTAATAAATAAAACAACATGAGACTTATCATTCAGCCCGATGCCGGTCAGATGGCACAGTGGGCAGCCAATTACATCGCATCAAAGATCAATAGTGCAAAACCGTCGGCCGAAAAGCCTTTTAAGCTGGGGCTACCGACCGGTTCATCACCCTTGAATACCTATAAGGCGTTGATTAAATTGTATGAAACGGGACGGGTATCGTTCGAGAATGTGATCACCTTCAATATGGATGAGTATCTCGGCCTGCCGGCAGACCATCCGCAAAGTTACCACACTTTCATGTGGGATAACTTCTTTCGGCATATCGACATCAAAAAAGAGAATGTGCACATCCTCAACGGCATGGCGGAAGATCCCCAGGCAGAATGCGCCGCTTATGAACAGGCCATCAAGGAGGCCGGAGGTATTGATCTTTTCCTTGGTGGAATAGGTCCCGATGGACATATCGCATTCAACGAACCGGGTTCATCGCTCAGTTCACGCACAAGAGTGAAGACGCTCACTACCGATACGGTAATTGCAAATTCACGTTTTTTTGATAATGATGTGAACAAGGTGCCCAAAACGGCATTGACCGTGGGAGTAGGTACTGTACTCGATGCAAAGGAGGTGCTGATCCTTGTCAACGGACACCACAAGGCCCGCGCGCTTTACCATGCGGTGGAAGGGTCGATCAACCAGATGTGGACAATCAGTGCTCTACAGTTGCACCAGAGAGGCATCATCGTGTGTGATTATGATGCTTGTGGCGAGCTGAAAGTGGGTACTTATAAATATTTTCTCGATATCGAGCACGACAATCTGGATCCCGATTCACTCATATAGTGTAACGGTTGACATAGGAAAAGCGCCATATGATTACCTCCGGGGTGTCTGGTATTAACCTTTGGGTTTAATGCCACACGCCTCTCCGGTAGGTTCATCATCGGTACGATGCCAGATATCACTGAACTCTTCAGGTCGCCTGCGGAATTTAGCGAGGATATAGGAGCATGACGGAATTACCTGATATCCTTTCTCACGCGCGTAAATGACCATCTCATTGAATAACCTGGCGGCAATACCTTGCCCTTCCAATTCGGGACGTACGCCTGTATGATAGGCGTTCAGCAGGTTGTTTTTCACATCGAAATCAAGTTCGGCAACCTGTCGCCCTTCCTGTTCAATATAGAAACTGCCCAGCTGATTGTCGTTTATTTTGAATTGTATATCCATAATTGTCTTTCTTAATGTGGAAACTATATGTATATCTAAACACATTTTAGCCGGATTTGTTGCGTCCCGAAATAAAATGGGACTGTTGGCGGTCTGAATTGAGAAAATCTATAACTTTTAAAAAAAATATACGAATGAAACTGGATAATATAATGCGAAAAATTGGAATTATTTTCCTGCTTTTTAATCTGTTTGTCGCGACTATCTCTTCCGCGACGGTTGACACGGTGAGTATCCATAGTGAAAAAATGGGTATAGAGAGCAAAGCGGTTGTAATCAAACCGCTCTCTTATGAGAGTGGAGGTGAATTCCCGGTACTCTACCTGCTACATGGTTATGGTGGCCGATATGATGGATGGATAAACAGGGTGCCGAGTATTCAGGAGTTGTCGGATCAATATGGAATGATGATTGTTTGCCCCGACGGAAGTATTGGAAGTTGGTATTTGGATAGCCCAGTCGATTCTACCTCTCAGTATGAGACATTTGTGTCGAAAGAGTTGACCGCATGGATAGATAGCCATTACAAAACCGTTGCTTCACGGGAAGGACGTGCCATTACCGGTCTGAGTATGGGGGGCCATGGTGGATTGTATCTCGCCTTCCGCAATCAAGAGCAGTTTGGCGCTTGTGGCAGTATGAGCGGAGGCGTGGATATCCGCCCTTTCCCCAATAGATGGGAAATCTCCAAGCGGATTGGCATACAGCATGATTTTCCGGAGAGATGGGAAGAATATAGTGTGATGGGCATATTGCATTTGCTGACGCCTGACGCATTGAAAATAATTATCGATTGTGGAACGGAAGACTTCTTTTTCCAAGTGAATGAGCGGCTGCATAATGAATTATTGTACCGCAATATTCCCCACGACTATATCACCCGTCCGGGGGCGCATAACTGGGATTATTGGAGCAATTCAATCAAGTACCAGGCCCTTTTCTTTAGTGATTATTTCAGATCCCATCGACAGAAGTAGCATCAAATATTGGATCTGCCACCCATTTTAACAGGAATCATCTCATTGGTGAGAGTTTAGTGAGGTAAACGTTGTGAGTATGAAAAAATATCTCTTCTCTTTTTTGGCAGTATGTGTGACGCTGTTGCTTGCAGCACAGCCTACAGACCCTTTTAGATTCGCTTTAGTCACCGATATTCATATCAGCGGTGTGGAGAGTAAAGAGGATTTGCGCCGTACGGTGGAAGATATCAATTCACTTTCGGATATCGCTTTCGTGATTGTTTCGGGTGATGTGACAGAGTTTGGGTCGTATGAAGAACTTCACATGGCGAAGCTGTTGTTGGATGAGTTGCAAGTTCCCTACTATACGATTCCGGGGAATCACGATTCTAACTGGTCGGAAAGTGGTACCAATGATTTTCTTCGAATATTCGGGAATGAGACATTTGGCTTTGAGTATCACGGCTATAAGTTTATAGGATTGGCATCAGGTCCCAATATGCGTATGGGACCGGGACAGATTCCGCGGGAGAACCTCACCTGGTTTTTTGAGGAGTTAAGACATACCGATAGAAATACACCCATTATTTACGTCAATCATTATCCGATGGATAGTGGGCTGAACAACTGGTTTGAAGTGATGGACGCATTAAAGCCCTATAATGTGCAATTGATGTTGTGCGGACATGGGCATTCCAATCAACCAATGAATTTTGAAGGAGTGAATGCTGCCATGTGTCGTTCCAATCTGAGGGCTAAAGATGAATATGGTGGTTATACCCTCATTACTGTCGATGCAGAATTGATTACTCTTCAGGAGCGTAAAGCGTCAGGTGAAACTCTTTCTCCCTGGCTTAGTTACCCTTCCGGGCAGCCTCCACAATGGATTGCCCACCCTCCCCGTCCCGATTATTCATTTAACCGCAATCATCCTTATGTCACAGAGGTGTGGAGTAAGCAAGAGCAGAGCGATATGGGCAGCGGGATGGCCTTGCATGACAATTTATTGATATATACTAATACTGCCGGAGAGATCAAAGCGGTGAATACGAAAAAGGGCAAGACCCTCTGGACTTATAAGAGCGGTGGAAAGATCTATTCCACGCCGGTAGTCTATAAGAAACGAGTCTGGGCTGCCTCCTCCGATTCCTATCTGTATGGTTTGGATTTGCGTAATGGAAAAAAACGACTCCAACTGAAGAGTGATAAAGCGGTAGTATCTTCTCCCGCCTGTTGGGATAATAAAGTGATAATCGCCGGTGGAGATGGCCACTGTCGGGCATGGGATATCTCGTCCGGAAAGCTTGTCTGGCAATTCGACAGTGTGAAGAATTTTGTGGTGACCCGCCCCCTTGTGAAGGATGGGACGATCTATTTCGGGAGTTGGGGCAATCAGTTCTATGCCCTCGACATAGAAACCGGAAACCCACGGTGGATATGGAGAAACGGTCATACCAACCGAATGTTCTCTCCCGCGCAGGTAGTACCCGTCGCCACACATGGGCGGATTTATCTGGCTTCGCCCGATCGCTATATGACCGTATTGGATGAGTTGACGGGAGAAGTGATATGGCGGCATAATGATCCGGACAATAGGGTTCGCGAATCAATCGGTCTATCGGAAGAGGGGTGTACCGTTTATGCCAAGACAATGGATGGAAAGATAGTTGCTGTTGATGCCACTGTTCCCGAAAGAAAAATAAAATGGATCTCGTCGGGAGAAGATATGGGCTATGAGCTGACCCCAACGCCGGTGGTGGAAAAAGATGGAGTGGTCTATGCACCTACCGACAAAGGATTGATTTATGCTTACCGTGCGTCGGATGGTGCTTTTCTTTGGAAATACCGTGTTTCGACGGGATTGATTAATATGATTTTGCCTACTGATAAGGGAGAGTTGTATGTCTCTGCCATGGATGGGAAGCTGGTGAAGTTGAAGGTGAATCACTCTCTTCAATAGTCATAACTAAAGCATCTGTCTGGCGCTATTTTGTGGGATATCCATTACTGGGAGCACCTTTCCCTGTTTCACATAAAAAATGAATCCTTGTACGCTGCGGTACCCCATCTCCCGAATGGATTTCATGTATTGTTGTACCTGACGGATATATTTTGTCTCTTCCAACTCTCCGAACTTATAATCGACTACAATTACTTCGTTGTCACCGATCATAACACGGTCAGGGCGACTAAATCCTGTCGATGGATGTAGCAACTGCGTCTCATTCAGTATGGTGTATTTGCCGGAATACCAATCCTTGATATCAGACTGCGATAAGATATCCGTCAATTGGCTGCTCATCAGCTCCCTCTCTTGCTCTCCGAGTTCGCCAGCGGATATCTTTAGTGCTACCGCCTGAGGAATATCGGTTAACCTCTTCACATTGCTTACAATGTCGTGCATCATCCGGCCGTAATCGCGGCTGCCATCATCACTAAAATAACCGATGGAATTGAATCGCAGTTTCAGGCGATTGCCAAATGGAATCGATTGCCATCTTCCTCTCCTGTCGGTATCGGTAGTCGTTTTCTCTTTCAATCTCCTTACCGGGGTGGGTTGGCCATACTCAAAAACAGCCTCCTCCTCTCCCTTATCGAAATAATCGTTTAGAGAGATAAACTCTCTCGTAGCACTGGAACTTGATCCTTCAGATGATAGGTTTGCCGATTTTGAAGAGGCTGTCTCAGTGAGTGAGTGGCTGGTTATTCCCGGAGTGGGTAGGGGGGTGTCATCTTTAATACTTCTCCATAGCAGGTCCGCCACGTTGGAGATGGTTTCCGGCTTCCGAGGGATAGGTGAAAATACGATCAGCCGGTGTTTAGTACGGGTAAATGCCACGTAGAGCAAGTTCAGGTTGTCGATATAGGTGAGCAGTTTCTCTTCGAGGTAGCTATCCCGGAAGATTGTACTTTCAAGCCCCTTCCCATATCTCAATGGTGCTACGCTCAAAGCGTTGAACGGTTCCGATTCCGGTTTGCACCAGATAATGTCGTTATGGTGTGTGCTGTGATCCATTTCCCAGTTTACGAACGGCATGATCACTGCTCCAAATCCCAATCCTTTCGATTTATGGATAGTGATTAACCGGATGGCATCCTGCTCTTCCGGTGAGTAAAGTGTTTTCCGATAGCCGGTCTCATCCCACCAGTCGAGAAAATCGTTCAGATCTGCTGTGGCGCTCTCCTTGAATGAAAGGACAATATCCATAAAAGCTTGTACATAAGCATTCTCTTTGCTCTCCAGCATGTTGGATGTGAGCGTGAAAAAGTGCTCTGTCATTTCGTAGAAAGGCATGGATGCCAGCTCGCCAAGGTGGCTTTTGATCTGATCAGGGAAATTATTGTCCCCCACTTCACGATAGAGTTGTAATGCCTCATCGGGGGTACAGCCTCGTTGAAAACGGTACAATTCGTAAATCGCCATCATTCGGCGGGTATCATCTTTCGGGTTTCGGAAATGACGCATCAATGCGATGACGGCTTTCACGCTTTGCGCACTGCGAATAAGGAGTGCCTCATTGGAGATAATGTCGTAGCGGTAAGGTGATTCCGGATGCTGTTCCCTGTAGGCGAGCAGTGTTTCGGCAACCAGTACCGCCTCATGGTTCCATCGTACTACTATGGCGATATCCTTCAATGCAAATCCCTGCTCCTGCAGTGCCTCTATCTCAAGTGGAAGCCGTTCCAATACTTCTGCTTCCCAATCCGTCTCTTTATCATCTTTCAGGAAAGTGATCTTCACCTGTCCACCGCTATCCCTTTTCTTGGGAGGTAGTTGCTGATAGAGATCGGCATAGGCATTGGTGATCTGGTTGTCGCTGTCCTTCGTATTATGAGTGTTTGCCTGTATCGGTTCTCTTCCTTCCGATGAAACAGTAAAATCGTTTTGCAAATCAAGAGCCGCTTTTGCAAAGAAGGTATTGTTGAATTGCACAATATGGGTATCGCTTCGCCAGTTGGTATCCAACACATGCTCATCTATATTTTCCGCATGAAAATCCTCTTTCACCTGCTTTTCGAGCAGCCGCCAGTCCGAATTGCGGAAACGGTAGATGCTCTGCTTCACATCACCCACAATCAGGTTGAGATTGCCGGAGGCAAGGCTCTCTGCAATTAAGGGACGGAAATTTTCCCATTGCATGCGTGAGGTATCCTGGAATTCATCTATCATATAGTGATGAACACGTGTACCTGTCTTCTCATAAATAAAGGGGGAGTCGGTGTTGGCAATGATATCGTTCAATAGCTCGGTCGTGTCGGAGAGAAAGAGGGTGTTGCTCTCTTGTTGTAGTTGGCGGAGCCTTAGTTTGATGTCGTTGAGAATACCCATGGTATAGAAGTTGCGGAGCAGCTGCTTCGCTGTCTGGTAGTTCCGGTCGTTATTGGAGAGATCGATAATCTCCTTCACGCAATCATTGAGGCCATCGCTGTAAGCCGACCGGATAGCACTCTCTTTTCCCTGGTCGCTGTACCATAGGTCGATATTGTCCGCCAAGGCGATAAGCCGGTTAGATGGTTTCTCTACAGTACCACTTGCCAGTTTGGAGAATAGCAGAAAACCGGAATTTCTCTTATGTTTGAAGTCATCAACCGACAGACCATGTTGTTGCATGATGTGGAGAGCCCTTACTCCTACCGATTTGACCTCGTTTTCGTAACTCTTTGAGATACGTACCAGCATCTGTTTGTAGGCTTCAAGTTGCTCCTTATTCTGGATGGTGGATTGCTCCTCGTCGGTGAATAATTTATATTTTTCATTGAAGAGTTGCATCGCCAGATCCAATACCTGTTGCTCAATCTTCCAACTTTTCCCCTCCTCAATATTATATTGCATAAAGCGCAGAAGCCATTCCGAGAGGGTTTTATTTTCCGACTTATCCAATTCGGAAAGCATCAGGTCGATCGCCTCGGTCAGCAGGGAGGTCACGTCCAATTCGATATTGTATCCACCCGTCAAACCGGTCTCGCGGGCAAAGGCGCGCATGATCTGCTGGAAAAAACGGTCGATAGTGCTGATCGAGAAAGAGGAGTAGTCGTGTAGGATAGTCTCCAATATATTTTTTGCTTTTTCCCGGAGTTCTTCCTCCTGCAGGGAGAAATCTTCCGTCAATGCTGCCAGATAAGTAGAATCGGTGCCCGAAGCCAGTCGGTGTAGCTCTTCAACGATACGGGATTTCATTTCGTCGGTCGCCTTGTTGGTAAAGGTCACTGCCAGGATATGACGGTGATTGTTGGGTGCCGAAAAAAGCAGACGGAGATACTCACCTGTCAGCCGATGTGTCTTTCCCGATCCGGCAGAGGCTTTAATCAGATGTAGATGTTTGTTGTCAGATGAACCGTGATTTGGCATATCCTTCCTTTTGTAAGATATCCAATACTTTCTCGCGATGGTCGCCTTGGATGATGATTTCACCCTCTTTGGCAGAACCACCTACGCCACATTTCGTTTTCAGCAGCCGACCCAGCTCCTGCAGGTGGTCGTCGCTTCCGATAAATCCGGTGATGAGTGTAACAGCTTTTCCCTTACGGTTTCGTTTGTCGAGGCTGATACGAAGTAACTGTCTCTCTTTGGGACGGGTCTCTTCTCCCTCATTTTCCTCTTGCTGATAATGGTAATCGGGATTGGTGGAGTAAACAATATTTAATCTTTTCTTCCAGTCGCTCATGTCGTATGGGATTTTAAATATGTTTTACCTCTAACGATTCAATTACGTTTATGATGTAATCCCCCATCCGTTCACATTCTGAGATGATATCCATATAGAAGACGCTGTTTTGATAAGAATAGAGGCCCTGATTCAGATTCTCCACATTTTCCCGTTTCAACAGATTCCGCTTTTCATTGATACTGTTCTCTATATACTTGCTGTTTACCAATTCTGTTTCTGTAATTCTTTGGCTTTTGAGGAGAGTTTGCATATTGTCGAATGCTTTATCCAGCAGATCGTACATCTCATTGATATTACGGATGATAACCTCCTCAAAATTAACATCGGCTTCCATTTTCCGCTTCAAGTGACGGGCAATGTTACAGCTTGAATCTGCAATACTTTCTATCTCTGTCACGCCACGAAGAATATCACGTACACGCTCTTTGCTCTGGTTACTTAACCTTCCTTCCGCCACTTTAGCCAAATAGGAACCTATCTCTACCTCCATCCGGTCGCAGATCTCTTCATACTTCTCCGTTCGGTTGTATAGTTTCAGGAATTTCTTGTCGTGATGATCCATATTGGTCGATTTCTTCACGAAACCGAACATCTTTCTCGCCCGTTGCGCATACACTTCCACCTCTTTTTCAGCCTGGAGAATGGAGAGTTCCGCAGTGGGGGCTACTCCGGTAGAGATATACTTGAGTGCAAACTCTTCATCCTCTTCCTCTCCCTTCTTCGGTTTAATAACTGCAAGGCATATCTTTTCATAAAAATTCACAAACCACACCATTATGAGTACATTGCAGGTATTGTATAACGTGTGGAATAGAGTTAATCCGTAGGAGGTGGAGGATTGATAACTTAGATATTGATCTTGCAGTGCTGCCAATTGGGGGGATAATTCCGCCTTGGAAAGCGTGGATATCTGTCTGTATTCTTCAGGGGAGAGCGAGTTGAGAAATGATGTCATCCCGTTGGGGTGAAAAGAGGTGACTCCTCCAATGATGTGGTCCACTATCTCTACAAAATAGTTGAATACGAAGGTCAACCATATTAATCCCAGTGTATTGAAGATGAAGTGGGCAAATGCCGCCCGTTTTGCCGATATATTGGCGGGAATAGCTGCTATATTGGCGGTGAGGGTTGTGCCGAGATTTTCTCCCATCACCATTGCAGCAGCACTGGGGAAGTCGATCCATCCCTTTGCCGCCATAATCAAGGTGAGGGCGATCGTGGCAGCCGACGACTGCACGATGACAGTCAATATGGTACCGACAAGCAAAAAGAAGAGCACTGATATGATTCCTCTTCCGCTGAAGTTCTGGAGGAAAGACAATACCTCGGGGTTGTTTTGCAGATCGGGCATCGATTCTTGCAAGAAGCCGAGTCCCATAAACAGGAAGGCAAATCCTAAAACGAATTCGACCATCGATTTTTGACTGTTCTTGGAGGAGAAGATAAATGGAAGTGTCAATCCCATGAGTGGAATCGCCAATGCGCTGATCGACAGTTTGCCGAATCCGAAGAAAGCGATTATCCAGGCGGTAAGTGTTGTTCCTATATTCGCCCCCATAATCACGCTGATGGATTGGACCAGGGTTAATAAGCCGGCGTTGACAAAACTAACTACCATCACGGTTGTGGCAGTAGATGATTGGATGAGTGCGGTGACGACAAGTCCGGTCAATACTCCTGTCAAGCGGTTTTTTGTCATCGCCGACAATATGGTCCGAAGCTTGTTGCCAGCGAGTTTTTGTAGGCTTTCGCTCATCGTTTTCATACCGTACAAAAACAGAGCCATGCCGCCTAACAGCTTAAAAAAATCGTACAAACTATACTCCATGTGTGAAAAATAGCGTATATTAGCGTGCAAATATAGATAAAAAATCGTTGGGTACAAATAAATGTGAAAACTAAAATACTACAATATGACGGATACTGTACGTGTGCATTGTCTTAATACCGATCTTTACAAAGAGGTGAAGATCGGTTCAACATTAGAAGAACTTATTGATGTCTTAGGAGTTACTTCGCCATATCTGATTACGAATGCAAGGGTCAATAACAAGACCGAATCGTTGTCTTATCGTTTATATCGGCCAAAAACAATTGAGTTTATGGATTTGAGCCATACTTCGGCTATGCGTACTTATGTGCGGTCGCTTTGCTTCATCCTTGCCAAGGCGGTGAATGATACCCTGCCCGGAGCCAAGACCTATATTGAGCATGCCGTAGCCAAGGGGTACTATTTTCAGATAGAGGCAGATGTGCCGGTCGGAGAACCGGAGCTGGATGTCATCCGCAGAAGGATGCAGGAGACCGTCGATGCCAACCTGCCTTTCGTACAGGTCGAAGAGGAGACGGAGAAAGTGGTGCAGCTCTTCCGGGAGAGAGGTATGGAAGATAAAGCACGGTTACTCGAAACATCCGATTTTCTCTATTCCCGTTATTCGAAACTGGGAGAGTATATCAACTATTTTTACGGTAGCCTCACACCATCCACAGGATATATTACGATGTTCGATATCCAGCCTCATAACGGTGGATATCTGTTAAGAGTGCCTAACCGGGAGAATCCTGTAGAGCTCGAACCCGAGATCCAGCAGGAGAAATTGTTGAATGTATATAGGGAACATCTTAAGTTTTTGAAGATAAGCCGACTGGACAATGTGGGCGATCTGAATTGTGCCAAAAAGAAAGACCAGATGTCGGAGGTGATTCAGGTGGCTGAGGCCTATCAGGCGAAACAGATTGCCGAGATTGCCGAGGAGATCACCGCACGGTTCAAAGAGGGAGTGCGTGTTGTGCTGATATCCGGCCCCTCTTCTTCGGGAAAGACCACCTTCCGCAAACGGCTCGAAATACAACTGATGGTAAACCTGTTGAAACCGGTGGGCATCTCGTTAGATGATTATTTCGTGAATAGGGATGACACACCGCTGGATGGGAATGGAGGGAAAGACTATGAGTCGCTCTACGCCCTCGACTTGCCCCTCTTCGAAAAAGATATACTGGCGTTGATGGCGGATGAGCGGATCGAATTGCCATCCTATAATTTTATGACCGGCAGGAGGGAGTTCAAACAGCACTATCTGAAGATGGAGGAGAACAGTATCCTGATCGTTGAGGGGATACATGGGCTGAATCCCGAACTGACGGCCCACATCCCGCCGGAAAAGAAATTTATGGTCTATGTCTCCGCATTGACCACCATCTCGCTGGATAATCATAACTGGATTCCCGCTTCCGATAACCGGCTGCTTCGCCGTATTGTGCGCGATTACCGATACCGGGGCTATTCGGCACAAGATACCATCTCCCGTTGGGACAGTGTTCGACGTGGTGAGGATAAATGGATTTTCCCCTATCAGGAGAATGCCGATGTGATGTTCAACTCGGCCATGATCTACGAGCTGGCAGCGATCCGTCGACATGCAGAGCCAATCTTGCAGCGTGTTCCCCGTACCGTACCCGAATATTCCGAAGCATACCGCTTACTCAAATTCTTGGGTTACTTTGATTATATTACCGATAAGGAACTGCCACCCACATCGTTGCTCAGAGAGTTCCTGGGGGGAAGCAGCTTCCGTTACTAATCTCCCAATCGGAGGGTGTGAGGCCCCGCCCTGCGGGATATGCCCCTCCCGATGAATCGGGACGGGTAGTGCGAAGATGTTTGATGGATCAAACAACGAACCACGAACAAGAAACAGAATAGAGCTCAATTCATCAATGATGGAAGATATAATTTGTGCGATATCTACCCCTCCCGGAATGGGAGCGATAGCCCTTGTTCGTCTCTCGGGCGAGGGGAGTTGTGTACTGACCGACCGGTTATTTCAGTCGCCTTCCGGCAAACGGTTGAGTGAAGCAGCTGCCAATACTGTCCATTTCGGTAAGATTGTGACGGATGAAGCGGTGCTGGATGAGGTGCTGGTGACCGTCTTCCGTGCTCCCCACTCTTTTACGGGAGAGGAGAGTGTTGAGATCTCCTGTCACGGATCTCCCTATATCCAGCAGAAAATGATGGAACTGTTGCTTGCCCATGGTGCACGACTGGCAGAGCCGGGTGAATTTACCCGACGTGCCTTCCGTAATGGGAAGTTCGACCTGAGCCAGGCTGAGGCGGTTGCCGATCTGATCTCTTCCTCTTCACGAGCGTCGCACAGGGTGGCGATGAACCAGATGCGGGGGGGATTTGCCAAAAAACTGACAGATCTGCGTGATAAGTTATTGCAGTTCGTCTCCCTGATCGAACTGGAGCTCGACTTTTCCGAGGAGGATGTGGAGTTCGCCAACCGGGAACAGCTCTACCTCTTAACCCAGGAGATTGAAGAGGAAATTGATAAACTGCTCCATTCTTTCCAGTTGGGTAATGCCATCAAGAGCGGCATCCCTGTCGCCATCATCGGCGAGACCAATGTCGGTAAATCCACCTTGCTAAACCTGCTGCTCAATGAAGAGAAAGCCATTGTCAGTGACATCCACGGTACCACACGCGATGTGATCGAAGACACTATGAATATTGGTGGTGTCACCTTCCGCTTTATCGATACCGCCGGTATCCGCCAGACCTCCGATACCATTGAGTCGATGGGGATTGAGCGCACCTTCCGGAAAATTGAACAAGCCTCCATCGTCTTATGGATGATCGACCTGACTACGCTGCCTGAAAAGATTGAATTGCTGGCAGAATCTATCGTGCCCAAAACAGAAGGGAAGCAGCTGATCCTATTATTCAATAAAGCCGATCTGATATCGGAGGAACAACGTATAAAGCTGGAAAATATTCTCCCCGAAGTGGGCGATGACCGACTTTTTATTTCGGCCAAGCAGCACCACAATACCGATCGGCTACAAGAGTTGTTGGTCGAAGCTGCCGCTATACCTTCCATCGGCGAAGAAGATGTGATCGTGACCAACCTGCGTCATTACGAAGCACTCACCAAAGCCTTCGAAGCCCTCCTCCGCGTAAAAGAGGGACTGGAGATCGGTATCACCCACGACTTCCTCTCCCAGGATATCCGGGAATGTATGTTCCATCTTGGTGAAATTACTGGACAAATATCTACTGACGAGATACTTGGAAATATTTTTAGCAAGTTTTGCATCGGAAAGTAGGTTCTGATTATTATCAATCACAAATCACCATCAATAATCCATAAACATTTGACTGTCAATCAGCGTGTTTATAGATAATTAATTCTTCTCTCTTGTTAATTTCATTTGTTTCGCTTACTTTTGTACCGCGGATGTACCGCTGCGTTTTTGTGTTTGTTTTTGAAGTCCTAATATAAGTAGACGATATAGTATTGGGACGCAGTGATACACATTGATACATAGTGATACAAAATATTGGCGAAATAAGATGAAAGAACAAGGAACTATACTAAAGATTTGTGAGTTTTGTGGCAATACATTTAATGCTTATAAGACCACGACTCGCTATTGTTCACACGCATGCAATTCACGAGCATACAAAGAGAACAAGCGGCAGATGAAGCTGACGGCTATCAGCTATCGTACGATGCAAGAGATAGAGATGGTAAGCGATCAGTATGAGAAAATCAAAGATAAAGAATTTCTCTCTGTATCTGAAACTGCCTTTTTATTGAGTGTTGGAAGAATGACCGTATATCGATATCTACATTCCGGAAGTTTGGCGGCGGTTCAAATAGGCGGAAAAACATTTATTCGCAGAAAAGACATTGATACTATGTTTGATGCAAAGGAGGAATACAAAGCAAAACCATCTACTGATCGCAAACCCATCTCTGAACTTTGCACGGTTGCTGAAATAAAAGAAAGATATAAGGTAAACGAATCGTGGATTTTCAAAGTAGCCAAAGAACACAACTTCCCTCGTACATTAAATAAAGGTAAGACTTACTTCAGCCGTAAACATGTGGACGCTTACTTTTCCAAAAAGAATCAGCATACCGGCATTGCCGAATGGTATTCTGTGGATGATATAATGGAGAGGTTTAATATGACTGTTAATTCTGTATATTCATTCGTCTCTGAAAATTCAATCCCGAAAAAGAAAGAAGGCAAATATGTGTTTTACTCGAAATATCATGTGGATAAACTAAAAGAAGAAGCACAGCCAGAGAAGCTGGAATATTACACAGT
>JAAYFR010000385.1 GCA_012728155.1 Bacteroidales bacterium
ACATTCTGCTTTCATCATCAAGACATCAGCATAGCGGAATAAAACAAAATCGTTATTCAAAATATTAGATGACCCAAGACCTATCTCATATTTTTCGAAACGTATACCCTGATGTTGTTCAGACTGCGCGATACTATTTATTTCGTTCACAAAATCCATCTGTTTGCCAATATACTCTGCACTACCAATGGTAATATAGATCGGTTCACCCCCGATGGTATATTGCGGCCCTTTGATAAAGTTGTCGTGATACCGGCTATCGTCCGGATCAAACGAGTCGATGAATTGCGGAATAGCACACATACCTCCCCAGGGCTCCTGCGTGATATTGTATTTGTACTGTAACCCTGCCGGCAAAGTTTGCATGTGGTGATCGAATGCGTTCCAGCTATCAGTATAATTTGCGTCTATGGCTAATCCCAGAATAATCTCAATGGAGTTCTGATTTTCAGTCACAAACACATTTTTTTGCCTAGGCTCTAAACCGTATCCAACATTCGAGTTAATAATCAAATCACATTGTTGTATGCATTTTTCCCATTCGGGCGTGCCTGTATAAACTTCGGCGTTCAAATACATTTTTGCCAATAACGTTCGTGCCGCCCATTCGTTGAAACGCGCATAAGTACTCTGGCCGCGTTCTTTTGATAAAAGGGGGATGCTCTCAGTTAGTTCTTTTACAATGAAGTCAAATACCTCTTTTCTGGTGGATTGTTCAGGTAAGTAACCCTCCGGAAGATCGAATTTTGTTTCGATCGGGACATTTCCCCAAAGGTCGATCAAAAAGTAATAATAACATGCACGCGTTGCCCTTATTTCAGCTATGATCCCGTCGTACATCTCCTGATCGCTGATGGGTAAAGAACCCGACTCGATTTGATAAATCAAGCGATTACAATTCGTTACTCCTTGAAAAATACGCGTCCACAAACCCCGATTCCACGTTTCTGTTTCGGTCCAAGTGTGCTCGTGTGCACGTCTGTACAAACCACCGTCTACCCATCCATTGGGTCGGGCAGGTATTACTACTTGATCGGCGGTAATTTCCTGATAACGCCAAATCCCATCAAAATCAAGCATCGATGCACGTAGTTGAGTGTATGCAGCTCCGGTAATTGCAGGCACTTCCTTTTCTGTAGGCTCGAACTGTTCGGCAATAATTTCGCTATAACTGTCACTTACCAATTCCGTACATGCGGAACAAATATAAGCGACCAATACAATTAAAAGCGCGAGTTTATATTTAATTAGTTTCATCTCATTGTTTATTTAAAGTTAAAAACTCAGGTTAATACCAAAAGTAAAGGTCCTCACAGTGGGGTATTTATCCCGGCTATCATTTCCCGGATCAAGACCGCTTGCATTCACCTCTGGATCAATGCCCTTATATTTTGTTATCACAAAAGTATTCAGGGTTGATGCATAGATTCTAGCCCTGTTGAGGTATTTAATCTTATCAGTGTTGAATGTATAGCCAAGCGTGATATTGTCAATCTTCCAATGGTCACCTTTTTCAATGTAGTACGAATTGTACTCAAGATCAAGGTCATTGTTTAGTACCGCTTTGCCGAATACTGGGTCGTAAGCTGATTTCAATCGGTTGTACTGCTGATGAGTTTTGGTGTTTTCGTAATACATCCTGGCAAAATTCAATATATCATAACCGAATGCACCCCTCATCGAAACAGCGAAATCAAAATTTTTATACCGTATGGAATTGTTCCAGCCTAAGTAGTACTTGGGAAGACCGTTTCCAATAATCATTTTGTTTTCATCCACTTTTGCAAATTCATCATAAGGCACGGGTGCTCCTGTTTCAGGATCTTCATAAATCCATTTCCCTTCATCATCGATGTCAATTACTTTATAACCCCAGAAATTACCGATTTTTCCTCCGATATCCAATCGATGGGTTGGACCATAAATAGGAATCTGGGCATCACCAGTTGTGATATAGGAG
>JAAYFR010000386.1 GCA_012728155.1 Bacteroidales bacterium
ATTATCAACGCTTCCATCGTATCACGGCATTTCTTCCGTATCTCCGGATCGGCAGAGAGGATAAACCCGTCAAAACCGGCACAGATGGCACTCACTTTTATATTTCGTCCTTTCAGTGCGTCTTTCATCTCCTCTAATCTCGCAAGCATCGGTTTTCCATGCGGTTCAAAACCCACTACGCCATGCTCTTCCATAAAATCGAACTTCTCATTCAGGTTAGCACCGGGATCAGTTCCTTCCTGAAATGAGATATTCAATTTCGCCTTAGAGTCTTTCTCTTTTCCATCTGTCGAAACAAATGAACTGCATCCAC
This sequence comes from Bacteroidales bacterium, assembly GCA_012728155.1. Lineage (GTDB taxonomy): Bacteria > Bacteroidota > Bacteroidia > Bacteroidales > Dysgonomonadaceae > Proteiniphilum. The sequence goes on from JAAYFR010000386.1 coordinate 314, forward strand.
TAATGGCCACTGCTGCGGATCCAGCAAGGGTTGTCCTTAAAAAACTTCTCCTGTCGAGTGTCATAATTGCATTTTTTATTTTCCACTTCCCGGTACAGGTACCGTAAATTCTGACATATCCATCTTTCCGATATTCAAGTCGGCGGGAGTATAATCAAGTGGGGAAGCGGTCATGGCATCCCAAGTCACTTGTTGTCCGGAATAAGCCGCTTCACGCCCCATAATCCCGGCCATGTTAGAGACAGCAGTTTCTGATGCCTGTTCAATTGGATTGTTGCTCCGTATGCAGTTAATCAGATTGACATGCTCCAATGTATAGGGGTCAGTCTGCTGGAAATTTGCCTTTTCAGCTTCGCCATCATACTGCCAGATCACATTGCCGGCAAGATCTTTGATCACATATCCCCCATTGCTCGACCACGATCCTTTTGATCCTTGTATAAACTCGCTCACATTATTGGCACAACCATCAATCTGACGACACATACTGTGCATGTGAATCCCATTTTCCATTGTGAAGTCTATACTGAAATTATCATACTGGTCTCCTGTCACACGACGATGACGTGAACCAAAACCGACTGCACTGACTGGCTTCAATCCTGTGAACCAAGTAAATACATCTATATTATGGACATGCTGTTCCACGATATGGTCGCCCGATAGCCATTTCCAGTTTACCCAGTCGCGTACCATAAATTCAAAATCGCTCCATTGTGGTTGACGATCCCGATACCATAACTGTGATTGGTTCCAGTAAACGATTCCACCGGTAATTTCACCGATTGCACCATTCATGATTTGTTTAAATGACTCTACATATCCGCGCTGATGGTGACGTTGTGTTCCGGTTACTACGGAGAGTTTTTTAGCCTGGGCTTGCTTGGCAGCTGCCACAATAGTACGGTAACCGGCTGCGTCCACACAGATTGGTTTTTCGAGGAAACTATGTTTGTTCTTCTCTACCGCATACTTGAAATGTTCAGCACGGAAAAAAGGAGGTGCACAATCGATGAGTAGATCGATATCGCTATCAATCACCTGCTTGTAGGCATCCAACCCTACAAAACGCTTGTCTGCCGGGATATCGATATTTTTTTCATTTTTCAGTTTTTCCGCAAGATTATCGACTCTGTCTTGGAAGACATCGCCCAAGGCTACAATAGTCACACCATTGGCCGCATTCAAGAAATTGATGGCCGCACCCGAACCACGTCCACCACAACCAACAACACCTGCTTTCAGTTCTTTTCCATCGGCTGCCAAATCAGGAAGCTCGGGAATATAATAACTACCCGGCTCTTTCAAAGGCACATTACCGCCTTTATCTACTCCGCCACTGCAAGATGTCAAGATCCCTGCACTACCTGTCCCAATCACTCCAACTGCTCCTGCTACGGCAGAAGTCTTTAAAAATGACCTTCTGGTCAAATTGTTCTCTTTCTTCATTTTTTTGATTTGTTTAAATTATTTGATTGCTGAATTGTTGCATTGTTGCATTATTGAATTGCTGAATCAGGTTCACATACCACCCTGAATCCAACTCCCTTTATATCAGAATACCACCAGATGCTTTTCGGTTGCTGTGGGTCGGTTCTCAACCATGCATCGTGCTGGGTATAACTGCGGCTTGCACTTCTCACATCAGACGCGTCGGAGGAATAAAGTCCTCCACGTACCACCCATTCTTCACCTTCGGTCACCTGTGGATTATGGGTAACTCCCGATCGGTTGGCGTATGCGTTCGGGTCATATCTATCGGAGGTGTATTCCATCACATTTCCCAACATATTCTTTAAGCCAAATGGGTTTGGCATTACTAAGGAAGGTGGCTGTGTACGGCCATCACTATTTTTGTCATAGATCACATTCGACGTAATACCTTCGGTCTTCGGCTTGAAGAGAGTTCTCATAAATCCCTGTGCTGAAAAATCTTTCGGGCTTCCGGGGAAGAAGTAAGCAGTTTCAGTTCCACCACGAGCAGCGTATTCCCATTCGGCTTCAGTGGGCAAACGGTATTTCTTACCTGTCTTCTCCGACAACCACTGACAGAATGTTTCTGCAGCATAATGGGTCATAGTGATGGCAGGACGATCACCCTGTCCCCAACCTTGGTCGGGATAACCGAATGGAGGTGTAGGACCTGATATGGCATCCACTTCCGTCGCATTCAAATTGTTGGCATATACTGTTTCTGGAGGGGTACGTCCCTCGCTCATTGTCTCAGCATAAAAGGACCAGAACATATCCCATGTGGTCTCTACTTCAGCCATGAAGAAAGGATCTAACGACACCTCATGCTGCGGAGATTCGTCCGGTTTTCGGAAGGGCTCTTTTTCGGGGCTTCCCATCTTGAAAGTACCCCCCGGAATTGCAATCATCCCAAACGAAACAGCTGTGCCGGGTATCTGCTCACTATAATTGGCAAAGGATGTGACTACGGTCGATTCCTTAAAGAACAAACTGGTATCTACTACTGCAGATCCGGTCATGCCGGGGATTCCAACCATCTGTCCATGGGAGTAATTCGGGTTGTAATGTCCTGCATCCAAATGGCAACTAATACACTGCAAATCGAGCTTTTTCGCATTCTCCTCATAATAAAGATGCGCAGTAATACCATCATCATTAATTCCTTGCGGGAAGAGGTTCTGGTGACATTTAACACATGATTCGTTGGGAGTATATTTCACAGCATGTTCCAATTCCGATTTTCTATCCCAGTCGATCTCAGCGGGATCCTTGGTAAGATATCCCCACAGATCATGTAGTCCAAGCGATATTTTCGCCGTATAATGCCCCCATGTATCATCTTTGGGAGGAAGATGGCAATCTACACAATTTACCATTACTCCACTTGAATTGTTCACATGAACTGAGAGCATCCAACTCTCTTCGGCATGAGGATGCACATGACACATCATACACGATTCATTCGTAGAAAAATAGACCGAAGTCTGATACAGGGCGGCTACAAAAACAATTCCGATAAATATCCCCACGAGAAGAAAAAAACCTTTCCGTTGATGCAGTTTTTTTCCTGTTCTCCCTTTCCTTCTTGCGCGCTTCGACATTGCTGTTTCTGATAAGAAGTTTTACATTATAGTTTTTATCTATACACTGTTGCTATTTGACTATAAAAATAGGCAAATTTTACGCTACTTAAAAAAATGAATTTATAAAATGTACTACTTTGACAAAAATTATGTTTATTCAATCCATTTGAACCATTTAGTATGATTATCCAGACTTGCTTCTACCATTGTCTCCACAAATTGCATTCCCCTGACTCCATCGTAGACAGTTGGAAAATCGGTAATCTGCTCATTGGGCTGCTCACCGTTTCTCTTAGCCATTACGGTCAAGGCAAAATTCCGATAAATATTGGCAAATGCTTCTATAAAACCTTCCGGATGTCCCGCAGGTGTCCTGGTATTCCACCTGGCGATATCACTCAAGAATTCGTTATTACCCATATAGAGTTCTTGCATAGGTTTATCGCCCCATCTCAGAATCAAGCGGTTTGAATCCATCTGTCTCCATTCCAGTCCTCCTTGATCACCATACACACGAATACGGATATTATTGGCCTCTCCCGTAGCTATCTGGGTAGCCATCAACACACCGGTCACACCGTTTTCCAGACGGAGTAACGAGGTACCGTCATCATCTACTGGACGTCCTTCCACATATGTCTCCAGACTGGCGCAAACTTCCACTACCTTCAGTCCCGTCACATATTCCACCAAGTGCCAAGCATGGGTTCCGATATCCCCCATACATCCAGCTTTACCGGTAGTATTGGGATTTGTTCTCCATCCGGCATTATTGTCTCCCTTTAATTCAATCCGTTGTGACAGCCACCCTTGTGTATATTCCACATACACTTTCCTAAGCTTGCCCAACTCTCCGTTGGCAATCCGTGCTTTCGCCTCTTTCACGGCAGGATATCCCGAATAGACATGGGTAAGTGCCAGCACCAGGCCACTCTCCTTCACTTTCTCTTGGAGTTTTTTTGCCTCTTCAAGGGAAAAGGTGATTGGTTTATCGAGCACAACATGAATACCCCTTTCCAGTGCCATCATCGCTGGTTCAAAATGCCACTTATTGGGAGTTACGATGGTAACGAAATCCATCCGCTCTTCTTCCGGCAACGCCATTTCACGTTCAAACATTTCATGGTAGTTGTCATAAACCCGATGATCCGGTAGAAAATATTCCCTACCGGAACTCTTCGATATTTCCGGATTTACACTAAAGCAACCGCAGGTCAGTTCGATCAAGTTATCCATCAATGCCGCACGACGATGTATGGCTCCGATAAAGGCATCACTTCCACCACCTACCATACCCATTTTTAATTTTTTATGCTTCATATCGATTCGATTTAGTTTTTTAATATTTTTATTACACACTCTCTGGCAAAGGATTGTTTAAATCGTCTCTCCGCTTCGAATTCTCCCGAAAGAGAAAGATGAATCCGATAAGGAAAACGAGAGCCATCATAAAAGGAACAACCCATATCCGTTCCCATCGGTATACTTCTTGCACAGTATAATGATCTACAATATTTCCTGCAATCAAAGTTCCCAGATATTTTCCTACTCCATAGGTGGCAAAAGAGATCAATCCCTGGGCAGAATTTCGCAATGATAAGGGAGCCTTTTCGTCGACGAACAATTGTCCCGCCACAAAAAAGAAGGTAAAACAAAATCCATGAAGAGGAAGGACTGCATAGATGAAACCGGTCTCTCCTGTCCTTGCTCCCAACGCAAAAAGTCCATACATCAATACCCATGCAACAATGGCAGCAACAATACTGCCCTTATATTTCAACTTCAAAAAAAAGAAGGGAAACGAAAACAAAAAAATCACTTCTGCAATCTGTCCCATACTCATGGCAGCAGCGGCATTTTTAATGCCTACATCGGTAATGAAAAGATTGGTAAACGAATCATAAAATGCCAAGGGAATACAGATTAACGCTGAAAAGAGAAGCAAAACAAGAAATGAGCGATCTTTTGTCAGTTTAAACGCATCGAATCCAAGTATTTGCCCTATTCTTGCTTTGCCGGCAGTTTTCACAGGGGCATTATAGGGTAAGAGAAGGGCATAGAAACCTGCCAAAAGAGAAACGCCTGCCCCGATCAGGAAAGGTGTTGAATAGGATTCAAGGCCCAGTGCACTGATCAGTAGCCCTGCTCCAATCCAGCCAAAAGAGCCAAAAAGTCGAATCCTTGAAAACTCTTTGGTTGGGTTCTTCAGGTTTGTCAGCGAGATTGAACTGGTCAACGACATGGTAGGCATAAAGCAGATACTATAAAACAACAGCACAGGGAAAAACAGGGAAAAGGAGTCGATCTTGGTTAACCAAAAAAGGAGCAAGGCACCCACAATATTCAGGAATGCCAAAACCTTGTTGGCAGAAAAAAAGCGATCGGCAATCATACCTACCACAACCGGTGAGATAATGGCAGCTATTGCTGCGGTACTGTAAGCCAATCCGATCTGGATGCCGGTAAATTCCAACGTCTTCCCTAAATATGTCCCCATTGTAACATACCACGACCCTTGGATAAAGAATTGGAAAAACATCATGGCTGACAATTTCAGTTTAATCGTATTTTTTTGCATAGATATTAATTAATATAATTGAAGTTTTTTACAAAGATGCAAAAATATTATGAAATAAGACAAATTATAATAGAAAATTATAAATAATATGTCACGATAATGGTATCAACAGAAGCATTGCTCACTTACTACACTTTACATATATCCAGAGCAAATAATGCAGTAAAAAAGAGTGATCTCTATTTACGTAGATCCTTATCATAAGGGGGAATATCTATAGAAGTTGTTTTTGGTCCCAATGATCCTCCTAAATTATATTTTTGCATATCCTCCACTTCATATTTACCCACACCTTTTTTCATCAATGTTTTCAGTTCATCGAGATGACTGTTATAGACACCGCGCGGATTGGTATTGTTCTTAGTAGCTACTGAAGCTGCCATTCCTACCACCTCTCCCATGATACCGGTAGTACGCATTACCCTTATCGTACCCAAAGCGACATGCGTCACACTGATATTTCTTCCCGCCATAAAGAGGTTGTCTATATTCCGGGAGTAAAGACAACGGTAAGGAATTGGATAGGGATGGATAGGTTTATGTACGGCAATAGACAAGAACTCATTTTCGGGAAAATGTTCCCTGTTTTTAGGATCGGGATAGTGCAGATCTATTGTCCAGGTAGTGGGTGCGGACGCATCGGGATAAATCACGAAATCGGTCAGATCCTGCTCTTTTAGGATATGGTCTCCCAGCAACCGGCGTGATTCTCTCTTGCCCGCAATAAAGGCCACCCAATCCAGTTTACGATTGAGATATTTCTCTTTCTCGTCACTGAAATTTTTCAGCCACGACCAATTGGAATAGACAACCATAAGGCCATAATCACGGATCTGTTCAAATTCATTGATCTGGTCCTGATTCATGCCGGTTTCCCAGGTCCATTCACCCATGGTCACCTGTTTTGCATTCTGGTCATTGAATTCCACACCATATTGGAAGAGCGGAAAACCGACAGGCTGATTCTCTTCCGCAGTGTACCACTGTACCGACGCCCCCATGGTCATCTTATCCGGCAGATCAGGAGCTGTAGGCTCGCCAAACTCATCCTTGGACTCTCGTCCCATCGCATAATCGGCTCCGGCAAGAAATCCGATCGTTCCATCGCCGGTACAATCCGCAAACAACGGTGCTCTAAAAGAGAGTTCTTCAGCAGTCTCAATATGGCGAGCCTGCACTTCGGTTATGGAAGAACCTTCTGTTTTAACAGCAAATGCCCGATAATTGGTGAAAAGTGAAATATTATCTTCCGCCTCCACCATTTTCATTTTTTTCTCATCTTCATAGTAATCGGCCGGTTGGGCATTACCACCACGCGAAGGGCCAATCTCCTTGACCACATCACCAAGGGCCGGATAGGGTTCTACCTTGATTCTTCCTCCCAGGTGCACACGCACTTCCGAGCTGTTGTTTCCTCCGAGTATAGGTCGGTCCTGGATGAGAGCGACTTTCAACCCTAATCTTGCTGCAGATATGGCGGCAGTAATACCGGCCACTCCACCTCCCACAACTACCAGATCAAATTCACCCGCTTGTTGTGGTTCTTCGGGAATATCGAGCATTTTCTTTCTGAATTGATTCAAAGTGTCCAATTCGTTTGGAGGAGGCAGTTTGTCCTGTGTAAAATAGATAGCATCCACCCGACCATTAAAACCGGTCAAATCCTGTAGGCTAATCACACTATTTTTCTTCTTGATATTCACTGTCCCCGCTTTTTGCCAGTACCATTCATTACCTGCAGCACCCAATACCGGTCCGATTTCCTCACCGTTTAACCTGAGTTGGAATTTACCCGGCCCTTCTCCATCGTACCAGGGTGAAGTCCAGTTGAATGTACGGACATAGACATTGTATTTTCCGGTTTTCGGAAAGTCGACCGAGGTTTCCGCATCTTCTACCGGTATGCCCATTCCATGCGCCATCAGGTAAGGAGAGCCCATCAGATCCATAAACTGTTGATCGACCACCCACCCCCCTTTCTTGTAGAAGTTCTCTGCTTCCACCAGCAGGGAGGCAGATTGTGCCATTATTAAATTCGCCGCTATCGCAAACAACAAGACCAAGCAATATTTTCTCATATCATTAAGAAATTTGATATTAAACTTTGAATCGAGATAACTCTATCTCTGCAACTAAAACGGAGAGCTTATTTATATTCCAACCATGCGGGTACATTTGCATCACTATCGGAAATAAACCGGATCCAACGTGCCTGGAAGGAGGGAGAAAACTGATGAGAGAGTTGCCGATTCGGCTCCACATCATACATCCCATATTCCATCCAGTCACCATTTCCCGTCGGGTCCACTTCGACTGTGATTCTGACCGTTTTTTCTGATTTGTGGGAGAGCGTCAATTGCCGTTGATCATAAAAGCCGATCAGGTAGGGATCGGAAGCAACTTTCGCCTTCACATCTGATTCTACCCACGGGCCACCTCTTCCGGTTGGCTTCCCCAATTTCCAAAGATCATCGAGAACACCTACCCATAGGGCTGCCTTGCCATCTTCCGAGACTATAATATGCGGATTCCTCTTTCCCTCTTCCGGCACAATACCTGTCAAGACAAGCATTCCACGATAGGAGGCATAATCATTGATACGGTAATGATGGGTAGCTACCGGACGGATTTTGGCATACCCGTCGGCATTCTCTGCCGGTAACTCGTAAAAGGTACCATGGCAACTGAACAGGTCACGTTCCGTAGCCACCTCACGACAAATACGCAACAAACCTTTATTAGTCAGGGAGCTGTAGGTATCCTCTCCCAAAGGTAATCTCCAGCGTCGGTTTTTATCATCAATCACCAGAACGGAACCTTCCTCTATCTCTACTACCTGTTGGGGGATTGCAAACCGGTCACGGATAAAATCGGCTGTAACAACATTCTCTTTCATTTCCAGTTTCAACTCTTCCCCCATTTCATAATACCCGGTTTCTGTCGTATTGGCACCGGTAGTTCTATTCGCCAGCAAACCAAGTGTACGACGATTCTCCCCTAACCCATATAATAAACCGCCCAAACTTGAATCCACCCGGACATCTGCCAATCCCTTAAAAATTGCATCCGGAGCAGTATCCCTTGAGTCATTACCCTTATAGCTGAACGTAAGGGTAAGGGTTGTCGATTTGTCCGGCCTGACACGTATCCACTCACCCGTTTCTGTTGGGGAAAAGTCAACATTAACCGATTCTCCTGCCTCCAATTGAATACTTTTCAGATTGCTCCACTCGTTATTCCCCTTCTTATCCACTTCATAGGTAATGTTTACTGTCGCTTCTCCTTCGTTCCTCACCCAGCAGCTACGGTATGGCCAACCGGCAAAAAGGAACGGTTCCGAATATTCATCCGCATCGACCAAATCGCCGGCCCATACGGATCCTGCTGCGGTAGCAGGTCCCAGCTGGTCGGGCATGGATATCGGCGTAAACCATAGGTTGGAGTTGGACTGGCCAGGCCCCTCTATATTGCCTTTTGCCTTGCGTTTGTTCATAAATTCCTTTTGGGCAGAGTCATCACAGCCAAAGACCAACCGGTCATCCCATCTTGTAAAATCGCCTATCACCTTCAGATAAGCTGAACGGGGACGTATGCCGGCACTGTTTTCTGCGGTGAACCTACCGGGGAAACCCCAGAACATGCCATGCATCGTCATCAGGTAATCCGGTTGACTTTCCGTACCGATATTCCGAATACGGGGCCACTCGGTATTCCAGCCGTGCGCGCCGTCGTAACTGTGGCTCGCTTTGGGCAGGCGGTAGAAGCTCCATCCATCTTTCGCATCCCGCACTCCAAGCAACAACGACTTATGGTCCCACCCAGTTGCCCAGATCGGATCAGTTTCAGGATCAGCATTTCCATATATTCCGCCGGGACCGGTTACTTCCACAAACTGATTCCGACGTACCAGCCTCCACTCTTTCCCATCCCATTCCGAAAGGGATCCGGCCTCCACGTCAAACTTGTGCAATGCTTCCTTTGTCGCTTCTCCGTTATTGGAGTAGACCATCACTCCCTGTCCGGAATAGAGTCCCTTGCCATGTGCACCGGGCAGTAAGGCTGCTTCCTGTGCCATTTCCCCAGACTTGCGATCCACATTCCCATCGCGGAACAGTTCTTTCACTTCCAGCGTATTCACATCCACTTCATAGAATCCCTCTTCCATGGTTCCATAATAGATCATATTGGCAGGATCCGTTAGATGAGCTGCATTCCCTGTATGCCTGCCGGGCATCACATCATATGGGATCGCACGCACGATCCCTTCCATATCGATGGCATAAGGTCCGATAAAAAGCTGATTGCTTTCCTTGTGGATCATCCTGTTGGCGGGAGTTCCACCGATGCTTTCGTCACGGACTATCTGCGCCAGATCGGGAGTAATCTGATATAATTTATCGGAAGAACCGAAAGGCAAATGAGGGCCATAGGTAATTACCCACAGGCTTCCCGACCAAGGGACTACTGCCCCGGTACCACATTCGCCTTCCTCATTATAATATGCCAAGTGGGGATAGATACCGGAGATACTAGACTTATCGATTAAAGTCTCTATTTCCGGTGAAGTCTTGCATGAAAATAAAAACAAAAAAAACGAAATAAGAAAAAGAGTGTACAAATTTTTCATCCCTCTAAAATATTTTAATATGAAACAAGCATCTAAATCATTACAGCCAAGAAGATGACTAAAAGCAAGTTCCATACGACACCTTTGAAAATAAATAATTTTAGTCGTATGAAATTGATTTAAAACATATTGACTTCACTGACAAATATAACGTTTTCCACCGAAACTTCTTCACGATTATCACCACATTTAATCAAAAACAAATAATAATAAAAATCGCTACGGATTATTCAGTTTATCTCTTGGTTCTTATCCCTGTCTTCATTAGCCCTTTTAGTTCATCCAAATGATCTTTATATACGTCACGGGGAGTGATATGATACTTCAAAGCCAGTGATGCTGCCATTCCTACAACTTCCCCCATCATTCCTGTCGTTCTTTGCACTCTTACACTGCCCAATGCAACATGGGTTACACTGATGTTTCTACCCGCCATGAAAAGATTATCAATATTCCAGGAATATAAAGTCCTGTATGGAACTGCATAAGGCTCAATATCATGCTGTTCAGCTCTTGCCAGGAATGGTTCTTCGTGTTCCAACCCTTTAATCGGGTCCTGATAATGCAAATCTATCGGCCAGGTTGTAGTGAAACTGGCGTCTTCATATGGAATTTTATTTACTATATCCTGTTCTGTCAGCACAACATCCCCCATCAACCTTCTTGATTCACGTTTTCCTCCTATATAAGCGACCCATGACAATCTACGGTTTGCATATTTTTCCTTATCCACACTTTTATTTTTAAGGAACGACCAATTTCCATACACAGCCCTCAATGCATGATCGCGGATTATCTCAATCTCCATTACCTGATCTGATA
>JAAYFR010000387.1 GCA_012728155.1 Bacteroidales bacterium
ATTAATTGACCTACATCAAAAGTACCCGTCTGATTGGGTTTGTACAGATAGTACCCTGACTCGTATTCCTCTTTCAGTGTCACTTGTGTTTGTGGATGGCTGATTTGCCTGTTGCCGGCTTTTTCCGTCAGGATAATACGCAGCGTGGGGAATTTAGCCGGCATGGAGAGCGTCATTCTGACCGGTCTATGATTGCCCACGGCATCATTACCTGAGAAAAATGAATTTGCCGATTTTACCATTAATAGGTTCGAATAGGGATAGGGGTTAACCATGCCACCTGACACATTATCAATCAATGCTTTAAAATCAACAAGCCGGGCTGCATCAGATTCATAATTATAATTTCCCTTATCATTCCTGATGTAGATATAATATTGATACAAGGAGTTATCGCTGAGCACCAACGACTTTATCTCGGCTACGCCCTCTTTATTGGTGAGGCCCTTGCCTACACATACCATATCCTGCATTCCCTGTGCTTGGGGAGCCGGGAAGTTACCCGTTTTTTCGGGTGTGACATCGTTTTGTGGAAAAACGGGAGGATAAGCGAAATTGATCTTCCGGTAGACATATACATCCATATCGGGTAAGGTGAGGTCGCTATTGATGGTCGTAATATCTTTGGATAAACTTTGAACCGTGACATTCAGGTTTACCGTTTTGACCCACGAGATGACTTCACCTATCTCCTTGGTTTCACCGGCTTTCACTTCGAAAAAGTATTTCACGTCCTGATCGGGATTCAAATAATAGTCCGTATGTTCACCCTGGATCTCAATGGCATAAGCGAGGTATAGTTTGCACGCGTCAGCGCCGTGGCTTTCCGAAACGCTGCTTATGGCGCTGTTCTCCGGATTGGGTCCTCCCTTTTGAGGATCAAACGGCCAATCGGCTAATAAAATTTCGTTTTTGCTTCCAGACCTGTTATATTGAAGTATATGATAGACATCACAATCCGTATCTTCCAGCGGTTCCCCGCTACTGCCACTTAGGAATGTAAAAGAAAAATCGCCGTTGTTGTCGGTGGTGGTCACAGCTACCTTTTCTCCATCAATATACTGGTCGTCCCATTTTTGGCGAGTCATTTTTTCATTGATTGTCCCGTCGGCATATTTTACAATATATTTTGTTACCAGACGTATTTTGGCATTGCCCATCGGATAAGTTTTGTTTTGTTCCTCGTGATAACTGTATTTCAGCGTTCCTTTCAATTGGGTCGCTTCGAAATGCGGCGGTGTAGTAGCAGTAATCGCCGGCATCGACAGTTTAACCTTAGGCACACCGCCTCCTGAGGGTATGCCGCCGGGCAAGGTGCCGCTCATCGGTGTTTGCTCAGACGGAGCATAGGTAAAAATATTCACCTCGCTGAACCCTTTATTTTTGAAAGGGGTCTTACCTGTCGGATCAATAGCTTCCACCACAAAGGCATAGGTTTTACCTTCAATCAGTTGCGGGTTTGCGGCGGAATAGAGATAGACATTGCCGGTTACCGATGTTTCGAAAAAGACGGGATATCCAGCCGACCGTATTTTGTCCTGGTAATTCTCATTCGGGCTATTTAATTCGATGATTTTTAATTTGTATTGTGTGGCAATCGGCGCATTGGGCGGTCTTGTCCATGAGAAGACCACGTTTTTGGTTTCATGTTCACGCAAAGAGATGTTGTTCATCGGCTGGATGATGATGGGCGCTTCCACCGAGGAGAGATAAAAAGGATTGCTGCACGATGAGGTATAATACTTGCCCGTAGGATAATCAATCAGGTCGAAACAGATCATGTAGCTACCTTCCGGCAGACCTTCCTGCATCACCTGTTCGCGTGTGATACCTTTGTACTCTAAGTGTCGTTCGTCGAATATCCCGAGGATATCACTGTAAGTCAGCGAGTAAGGCGGGAAAAAACGCGAATCAGGTAATTGAACAGGATTGATGACGATCGGCGCGGAGGGTTTGTAATCGGCCTTAGTTCTGATGATCACAGATTCGTCGGCACTCACAATCATGCCATGCAGGTAGATTTCGAACTTCGGATAATCGATCCCGTTCACGGTAATGATGCTGTTGATCTTGCCGGGCGAAGCGATATAATCCGACAATTTGTTGGAATAGGGCGGCAGCACCGAAACGGTTTGCGACAGTTGCGCTTCTGCACTCAGTATTGCCGTCAGGCTTAACAAGACGGTCAATAACCGTCTAAAGTATTGTGGGCTAAAAACTGAAAACATATCCTATATCTCCTCTTATTTCGTTAAATGATGGAACCGTTGATGATTCGCCAAATGAATTATTGATTATGTTGATATTCAGCGACAAAGCTTGTTTGGGCAAAAAGCGGTAATTCCCGTTGAGCGCCATATTCAGTATTGTTCCCTTTTCGTTGTTTATATGATTCACCATAAGGGTATTATTCAGATTGAGCGACAGTTTGTCATTCAAAAGTGATTGGGCAAAATTCAAAGAACCGCCCATGAGCCGGTTTTTGTAATTTTTGTTCGTCATATCGGTATAGTTCAACCCGGCAGAAATATTCAATTTCAATTGTAACAGTCCCAAATTATAGATCAGCATGGCGATTCGCGTATCGGTATCGGTCAGCTCTTCGGTAAGTTTGTTCTTGTCGTTCAATTTCATCAGGTTCAGATTTAGCATCACCATGTGCGACTGCATCCCGGTTATTTTCATAAAACGGGGCGTGAACGACAGGTTATGGTTCACCTGGTAAATTTTCAGGCTATCGCTTTCCACTGTCTTGAACGCCCGCTGGTTGGTGGAGAAGTTGCTGTAGGAGGCGTCGAACGCCCAATTCTGGTTGGGAGTGTATCCCCCGTTCAAAGAACCGACCACCCGATGGGAACTATTTTTCTTGGCCCCATCCAAGTTATCGTGCTGGAAACCCAGCGAGCCACGCAAATTGATTTTATTTTCCATGAAAGCGGCGGTCTGGTTAAAAGTGACCAATTCCATGTCGTTATTGAAGAAATAGCTGCCCATCGACTGGAAATGGGGATCGATACGGCGGTACTCGATACCGGAGACAATATTTGGAGCGAACCGGTAGCTCAATCCGGTCTTTAGGGCTTTATACGCACCGCTTGTCTGGTTCACGGTAATGAAGTTATCGGCAAAACGCAATATCCC
>JAAYFR010000388.1 GCA_012728155.1 Bacteroidales bacterium
CCGAGAATGTTTTGCGGGATATCCGCCGGATTCTGAGTGCAGAAATAGACACCCACCCCCTTGGAACGGATCAGTCGGACGATCTGTTCCACCTTTTCAAGCAGTGCCGCGGGCATATCGTTGAAGAGCAGGTGTGCTTCGTCGAAGAAAAAGACCAGTTTCGGTTTTTCCAAGTCACCCACTTCGGGAAGTGTCTCATAGAGGTCGTTGAGCAACCATAACAGGAAGGTGGTATATACACGAGGTGACCGCATCAGCTTGTCGGCAGCGAGGATATTGATCACCCCTTTACCCTGCTCGGTCTGGATGAAATCGGTAATTTCCAGGTTTGGCTCTCCAAGGAACTTGTCGGCTCCTTCACTTTCGAGGCGGATCAATCCCCGTTGAATAGCGCCAATACTTGCCGGAGAGATATTTCCATATTTGGTGGTGAACTGGGCGCGGTTGTCGCCGACATATTGCAGCATCATCTTCAGGTCTTTGAGATCGATCAGCAGCAAGTCGTTGTCATCGGCGATACGGAAAGCCATGGTGAGGATAGCTCCCTGTGTCTCGTTCAGATTCAGCAAACGCTCCAGGAGTAATGGCCCCATAGAAGTGACGGTGGTCCGTACCGGATGCCCCTGTTCGCCGAACACATCCCAAAAACGTACCGGAAACGGTTTGTATTCAAATCCTTTTTCGGGCAGACCATATTGTTCTACCCGTTTTGTGACGCTCTCCTTGTTGCCTCCTATTTTTGCCACACCTGAGAGATCGCCCTTCATATCGGCGGCAAATACAGGTACTCCCATATCGCTAAAGGTCTCTGACAATGTTTGTAGGGTGACTGTCTTTCCGGTACCGGTTGCACCGGTAATAAGGCCATGCCGATTTGCCATCTTGGCTGACAGAGATACTTCTGCACGATCGTTAATGGCTATAAAAGCACGTTTGTTGTTATCGAACATAATAGACAATTGTTAAATGTATAAGTTGAGCAAAGTTAACGAAATAATTGAAATGAAAAACGAAATTATGCTATTGAGTTAATTTTTTTGTCATGAGCTAAATATCATATATCTTTATGATACCAATGACACATTAAATAGATTATGCGTATGAACTATAAGTATGTTTTGTTTTTTTTTCCCATATTGGCCTGTTTTTCGGTAAAAGCGCAAATAGAGACAAAAGAGATATTTCATTATATATTTCCTGAGTTTACCAGTGGTGTTGTGCTGATGAAGGATGGTACTAAAAATCAAGCTCTGCTCAATTACAATGCTGCTACCGAAGAGATGACCTTCGATCAGAAAGGGCAAAAATTAGCTTTTACGGATTTGACTTTGAATCAATTGGATACTGTTTTCATTCAGGATCGGAAATTTGTGTTGCTTGATAATAAAAAGTTTGCAGAGTTGATCCATCAAGATGGTTATAAGCTGTTTGTCCAGTATAAATGCCGGGTGATCCCTCCCGGTAAGCCGGCACCCTATGGCGGTACATCACAAACCTCTTCTGCCACCTCCTATTCGAGTTGGATAGGGGATGGAAGAATTTATCAGTTGAAGTTGCCCGATGATTTTAAAGTGAATAGTACTGTGGTTTACTGGTTAGATAATGGCGCGGGGTTGAAGAGTTTTTCGTCGATGGGACAATTGAAAAAGTTTTACGGCAAACAGAAGGTGATCTATAACCAATATACCAAGGAGCATAAGGTCGATTTCAAAGATAGGGAATCGATTGCCGATTTGGTCTATTATATGGAAACAAATCCACAATAACTCAACGGTAAAGGGATTAGTTTAGATATTGATACATACCGAGAACAACAAGGCCAGGAGGAATCCGGACAGCGATGTAAGTCGCAAGTAGGGGTCGAGTTCGTGGCCGTTTTTCTTTCGTATGCAGTCCATTATCCTGAAGAGAAATAGAAAGGCTAGCAGGTAGAGATAGCGGTACCAGGGTATCGGTGCGTATAGGGTGCTATAGCAGAAAAAAAAGAGAAACGAGGTGAGGGTCAATATTCCATGATATAGTTTCGCCTTGTTGATTCCCAATTTCACCGCTATCGTAATCTTTCCCGAGGATCTGTCGTTCTCTATATCCCTCATATTATTGATATTTAATATCATGGCACTGATGAGTCCGATTCCGATAGCGGGCAGCACAGGCTGGAAGTTGAACTGATGGGTATGCAGAAAATAGGTGCCTATCACCGGTACGGGGCCGAAGAAGAGAAAGGCCAGAAGATCGCCCCAACCCTTATAACCGTAGGCATGTTTTCCAAGTGTGTAAAAGAGTGCGGCAAGAATGCTGACACCACCAAATCCAATCAGTATGACTGCGGAAGAGAATGGTATATAGTAGATATTATTGAATATCAACGAGAGTCCGGTAATGATGCAGATAAGGGAAAAAACAACGATTGCCCCTTTCATCTCCCGCGAAGATATTTTTCCACTTTGCAGGGTACGTGCAGGACCCTGTCTGCGTCCTGTGGTATCGGTTCCTTTCTGGAAATCACCCAGGTCGTTGGCAAGGTTTGCCAGTATTTGGATGGAGACCGCCAGCAGAAGGGTGAGCATGAAAGTGGTCATGCCGAAGCTCTCTTCGTGTAAAGCTATCCCGCTTCCTAAGATGACAGTTGCCACAGCCAGAAAAAGTGTCCGTAGGCGAAAGGCGGTGATCCAGTCTTTTACTGTAGCCATAACTGGGGAGTGAAGAATGAAAAATGAAGAATTAGTACGCCCGGGCGAAGATCACCCGTTGTGCCGACGGTTTGCCGGTCACCATACATTGGCCCGGTCTCTTCTCCCTATCGAGCGGGATACAGCGGATAGTAGCTTTGGTCTCATCTTTGATGCGCTCTTCCGTTTCGGGTGTCCCATCCCAGTGGCAGAGCAGAAATCCACCCTTTTCGATCTCCACTTTGAACTCCTCATAACTATCTACTTCACGGGTTTGTGCCGTGCGGAAATCAGCCGCTTTCTTGTAGATATTCTCCTGCATCTCATCTAACAGCGCTTTGATGTGGGTTTCAATATTGTCGCACGACAGGGTCTCTTTGGTGAGGGTATCGCGACGGGCCACCTCAATGGTATTGTTTTCCAGGTCGCGTCCACCCATGGCAAGACGTACCGGAACCCCTTTGAGTTCATATTCCGAGAATTTCCATCCCGGTTTCTTGTTGTCGGCATTGTCATATTTCACACTGATGCCAAGGGCTTTCAACCGTTCCACGATGCCTGCCACCTTTTCATCAATTTGTTGGAGCTGTGCATTGTTCTTATAGATGGGAACGATCACCACCTGATAGGGAGCCAGCTTGGGAGGAAGTACCAATCCATTGTCGTCGGAATGCGACATGATCAGGGCGCCCATCAGACGGGTGGAGACCCCCCATGAGGTGGCCCATACATAGTCGCGTTTCCCGCCCTGGTCGGTGAATTGCACATCGAACGCCTTGGCGAAGTTCTGCCCCAGGAAGTGGGAAGTGCCCGACTGCAATGCTTTGCCATCCTGCATCAACGCCTCGATGGTATAGGTATCTATGGCGCCGGCGAATCTTTCCGATTCCGATTTCAACCCTTTTGTAACAGGCATAGCCATATATTTCTCGGCAAATTCTGCATATACATTGATCATCTGCTCTGCTTCGGCGATGGCCTCCTCTTTGGTGGCGTGGGCGGTATGGCCTTCCTGCCAGAGGAATTCGGCTGTGCGGAGGAAGAGGCGTGTGCGCATTTCCCAACGTACCACGTTGGCCCACTGGTTGATCAGGATGGGCAGGTCGCGGTAGGATTGTATCCAGTTCTTGTAGGTGCTCCAGATAATGGTTTCGGAGGTGGGGCGTACGATCAGCTCCTCTTCGAGTTTGGCTTCCGGGTCGACAACCACACCATTGCCGTCGGGTGCATTCTTGAGGCGGTAGTGTGTCACTACGGCACACTCTTTGGCGAACCCTTCCACATGGTCGGCTTCACGGCTAAGAAATGATTTAGGGATGAACAGCGGGAAATAGGCGTTCATGTGTCCGGTCTCCTTGAACATATCGTCTAATTGACGCTGCATCTTTTCCCATATCGCATAACCATAGGGTTTGATCACCATGCAACCGCGCACGGCGGAGTTCTCGGCCAGTTCTGCTTTAATTACCAAATCGAGATACCATTGAGAGTAATCCTTACTGCGGGGCGTAAGCTCCTTCAATTCTTTAGCCATTTTTCTTTTATTTTGTTTGCGGGTGCAAAGATAGAAAATTAATATGCCAATACCGATAATTTCTCCCGATTTATCGGGAAATCGGTACAAGTAGTGCGAATCCGGTAATTGCAGATTTGATGATTTGTTTAAAACAAAACCTCAAAAAATTGTACCTTTGACGACGATTTTGATTGAAATCAATATTTTCTCAGGTTTCGTAAAATATCGAAGGATGAATATTTGAGTTGTAATCATACGGTTTGCGAAACTTAAATTATTTATTATGAAGGAAATGGACAAGGATTATTATAAAGAGAAGATAGAGGGGAATGCCATAGAGTTGAATAAGGTGAAATCGCGGTTAAGGATATTTCCATTCCTGAAACTTCTGTTTTTTCTTGCGGCTGTCATCCTTGTGGTCGCTACCTATCAGTGGGGGTGGGAGAGGACGACCTGTTTTGTATCTGCGGCGCTCTCTCTTGTAATCTTCGCTTTGCTCTACAGATGGGATGAGCATTATTTGCAAAAGAGGGTTTATTACATGGCTTTGCATAGTGTATATACCAACGAGATCAGTTTTTTAGAGGGAGATTATACTCCTTTCGATAACGGGGAACGATTTATCAATAAAAAACATCCCTACTCTTATGATCTGGATGTTTTTGGTGAGAACTCTATCTATCACATGATCAACAGGACAGTGACGGATGAGGCCGCTACTATTTTAGCGGAAAAGTTGAGTTCGATTCCCGATGGTGAGGAGAAAATTCTTTCCCGCCAGAAGTCGCTTTCGGAGTTGGTGCGGAAAGATGATTTCAGACATCAGTTTATGGCTACCTGTAAAGGGTTCGATGAAGAGAAAAATAACTACAGATTGATTACCGAACACAAAGACAACAATGCCCGGTTGACCTCCAAAACAGGGTTGATCCTTATCTGTTTTTCCATTGCCATCACAATTGCATCGGCACTATTGGCCTGGATGGGAATCCTCCCCTGGTCGCTGTTTATCACCCTGTTTATGATGCAACTTTTTATTCCAATGACCTTTCACAAGGTGTTGAACAGGGTTGGTTCCGATATTGGTTTTCTGCACAAAAATACCCGGATCCATGCCGATTTGTTACAAATCTTGCATCAGGAAACCTTTGATGCTGTCGAAAACCGGAATTTAAAAGAGAGACTGTTCGACACCCATAACTCCCGTGAAGCATTGAAAGAGCTTTCTTCCCTGTTGAAGAAATTCGACCAGCGCAATAATGCCTATATTCTTATACTGCTCAATGGTTTTTTTCTGAGGGATCTGTTCCTGTTACGCCAGTTCTACCGGTGGAAAGATAATTATCTGGATCATGTTCAATCCTGGATTACTGCATTGGCAGAGATGGAAGCGAGGGTGTCGCAGGCTACTTATATGTGCAACCTGCCTGAATTTACCCAGCCTGAGATCACGAAAAACCCGGATATCCTTATCGATGCGGTTGCATTAGGGCATCCGTTCATACCCAAAACCAAACGTGTGGACAACGATATCCAGATCAGCAAAAAACAGTTCCTGATCATCACCGGTGCGAATATGGCGGGCAAGAGCACCTTCTTGCGGACGCTGGGTGCGAATTATATCCTTGCGGTCAATGGCATGAATGTGTGTGCTTCGAAATTCAGTTTCTCGCTCTTCAACCTTTTTAGCAGTATGCGTAATACCGACGACCTCTCATCAGGCACCTCTTATTTTAAGGCGGAACTGGAGCGGATGAGGGAGTTGATCAGGTATTGCCGCGCCCACCGTCATACGTTGATCATATTGGACGAGTTGTTGAAAGGCACCAATTCGAAAGATAAACTCGACGGATCGGTATTGTTCCTGAAAAAAATGTCGGAAGTGCCGGTAACAGGGATCATTGCAACCCATGATCTGGAATTGGCCAAATTAGAGAATGAGTCGCCCGGCTTGTTTCAAAATTATTGTTTCGAGATATCCCTTTCCGAAGGAGAGCACTATAGCTATAAGATACAACGCGGTGTGTCCAGAAATCTCAATGCCACCTATCTGTTACAAAAAATCTTGTCGGAAGAGTTGTGATATGCTTGTTTACGTTTCCTAAGTTGTATGATTGCAACTAAATCGTTCGTCTGACGATATTTTGCGCCCCGGTTTATTCTTTCCTTTTCAGGTTGCCCCGGTTGAACGAGAAGTAGACCCCCGGCACGCCGATGAGTGCAAAAATAATAAATCCCCATCGCATAGCCTGCAGGAAAACAGGATTGGGTACTTCCTCTATGGAACGGCTGCCGAACAGCAGTGAGAAGATTAGGGTGACGATGCTCATGCTGATGATCTGCCCGAATACCCGCATGGAGGAAGCAAGCCCGGAGGCTTGTCCGTATTGTCGCCGCTCTACCGAACTCATGATGGTGTTCATATTGGGGGAGGAGAAGAGGGCAAAGCCGAGTCCTACCCATATCAGAATGGCGACAATGATCCAGATGGCTGTCGAGGGGCCGAGGAACGCCAGCATAGCCAATCCGGTTGAACACATCGCCATCCCTGTGGTGGCAAAATAGCGCGGCTGTATTTTGTCGGAGAGCCGTCCTACGATAGGGGAAAAGAGCGCCATCATGACCGGTTGCGCCACGATCACCGCCCCTGCATCGCGTGGCGAGAGTCCCTGTACCTTTTGCAGGTAAAGGCTGAGAAAGAAGACGATGGCAAAGGTGGAGGTGTAATTGATAAGGGCTGACAGGCTGGAGTAGGTGAAAAGACGGTTATGGGAGAAGAGATGTGTATCGAGCATGGGAGAGTTGATGCGGCTCTCGTATCTCCAGAAAAATAGTAGCAGGAGTATCGCTCCACCCATTAACACCCAACCCACAGTGGAAGGAATCTGCGAGGAGCCATAGACCAATGCCGCGAGGCCTGTCATAAAAAGGAGAGTGCCTGTCTTATCTCCTCCTTTTGCAGGGGCAGCTCTGTTTTTTCCACTCTTCAAAAAAAGATAAGAGATAAGGATGGTGAGCAGGCCGAAGAGAGCGGCAATCAGGAAGAGGGAGCGCCAGCCTATATGGAGGGTGACAAACCCTCCGATCAGCGGTCCCAATGCCAATCCCGTGTAGACCGAAGCCACGGAGATACCGAGCACTTGTCCCCGTCGCTCTGCCGGGAATGACGATACTAAGATGGCTTGTCCCGTGGTGCCGGTAAAAGCGGCACCGATACCTTGCAGGAAGCGGGCGGCAACCAACCAGTATCCGTCGGGGGCCACATAACAGATGGCTGAGGAGAGGGTGAACAGTATCAATCCCAATTTGAATAACCGCCGGTTGTCACTCCGGTCGCCCCAACTTCCCGACGGCAGCATGAAAAGCGCCATCGCCAGGATAAAAGCGGTGATAACCCAGCTCAGCTCAATCG
>JAAYFR010000389.1 GCA_012728155.1 Bacteroidales bacterium
ATATAAGAGCATGTGGTTGTTTATCGAGGAGATGATAAGAACACAGCGCTTGGAAGAAAAATATATCTCTCTGCTCTCGAATGCTGTCATTGTGAGTGATCAAGAGGCGAAAACTGCATTTGAATATTCACAGCAAAATGCCGACATTGAGTATGCGTTGAAAAGCTATTTCTCTGTTCCCGATTCAGCGGTTAAAGTAACTGATGATGAAGTAAAAGCATTTTATAATAAACATAAGGAATCTTTTAAAATGGAAGCTCCTCTTGTAAAACTTTCCTATTTTACAAAAGAGATTAATCCCAGTGAGGAAGATTATGCCGAAGTAGAGGCCGAGTCCCGTAAAGCCTATGATGAACTGAACAATACCGTCAATCCTGCTGCGGTTGTGGCAGATTATTCTGACACACCCTATCGGGACATCTTTGTCAGCGAGCAAATGTTGACTCCCACACAGCTGGATTTTGTGCGCGGTGCAGCCATTAACGAGATCTATGGTCCTATACGTGAAGAGGATGCATTCCATATCTATAAGTTGATTGATAAAATCATTGCTCCCGACTCTGTACATCTGAGGATTATGGCTATCCCTACTGCTTCTATGGGTGACCAAGATTCCGTTATCACCCATTTTGTGGATAGTATTTATGGTGTTGTCTCTGGTGGAGCAGTTTTTGCAGAGGTGGCTAATAGCCTTAATCCAAATTCTAACGGTGGAGATATGGGATGGGCAAGGGAAATTGATCTTGCCGGATTAAGTCCTGATCTGGTAAAAGTAGCTTTCAATGCGCCGATAGGTAAACCGCATAAATTGTCCATACCCGGGCAGCAACTCATCCTTCAAGTTGAAGAACGTACTCGTCCGGTAAATAAATATAAACTGGCCATTGTAGACATGCCGGTTGTGGCAAGTGAAAAAACTTCGAATAATATCGACAATGAATTGAATCAGTTTGTTTCAGCTCCCAATGTAGATACGGGCTTTAATGAAATGGCTTCAGAAAAGGGGTATATGGTGATGCCCAATATAACTGTTTCTGCCAATGATTTCACGTTGGCACAAATTCCAGGTTCCCGTCAGGTAATTACTTGGGCTGCCAATGAGAAGAAAGTAGGTAGTGTGAGGAAGTTCGATCTCACCAATTTGCGTATCATTGCAAGGGTTGAAAAAGTGATTCCATCGGGCACCACACCCTTATCGGAAGTCTCTTCCGGTATTCGTTCTCAATTGGTGAATGAGAGAAAAGCCGAAATGATCATGGACGATCTGAAATCACAAAACCTCTCCTCTCTCAACGCATACGCTACATCAATGAGTGCCCATACCGATACGGTTCGTTTTGTGAATTTCAATGTCCAGAATATTACCGGATTGGGATTTGAGCCGGCGTTGAATGCTGTTTCTGAATTTGCACCGCTCAATGAGGTAGTGGGGCCGATGAAAGGAAATATGGGGATTTATGTGGCTTCCGTGATCAATCGCACCGAAGGTATGGATGAGTATGATGCCGAAGAGCAGAAAAACCAGATACTGAACAGCAATGCTTACCGTATGCAGATGCAGTCGATAGAGGTGTTGAAAAATAAATTGGGTGTAGAGGATAACCGATTCAGGTTTTTCTGATCCTCCATTCCGGATAAGGCACCCCGTAAAGGTAGCCTTGATAACAAAAAAAGAGGCGGCTTCACAACGAAGCCGCCTCTTTTCAGTATCACTTCTTTATAGCCAATGGGTTTACATCTTCAGAGGGATTTCTTTTTCAAGTTGCAATGTTTTGCTGGGTTGGTCGCATACTTCAGTCGGACCAAAATATTGGATCGGACCAGGATATACGTAGTCGGTTTCCCTTGCCCATTTGTCGCGCTGGCTTTCGAAATATTTGAAGGGGGCACCCTCCAACTCTACCAAAGCTTTCTGAATAACCGGTTTCATCTCTCCGTGGCGGCGCTCCATATTCATCATCATGGTGATGGGCACCCCACCGGCAATCCATTCAGCGGCAGGAGCAGTAGTGTTGCGTACCGACGACATATAACCTGTTTTACCTGATGCAATCAGTAGGGAGGCGGTATAACCGAGTGAATAGCAGTAATCGGCATCATAATTCGATGGGGCTGCACAGCGCCCTTCATAACCAAAAAAGTGGGTGATGGTGGAGAATTTACCTTTGTATCTCCCCTCTTTTGCCCATGTGTCGAGCCGTTTTTTTACCATTTCGGCCAACAACTTCTCGGTTTCGATCAGCGATACCTGCACGTTGCCGTGCGGATCACGGTCGAGCGTGAGCTGGCGGGCCACTGTCTCAGGGAGGCTGGCATAAATCTCGGAATTCTCGCGTGAAAGCTTGCTGATAATATAATCACGTTGCCCGGAACGGCGTACCAGACTGAACTCTTCTTGATTGTGCGCCAGGAAATCGCTCAGTTCGTGAATCAGTTTCTTTATTGCAGGAATAAATTCAATCAGTCCTTCGGGAATGATGACGGTTCCGAAGTTCAGTCCTTTCTCCGCCCGTTGGCTGATTACACCGGCTATGTAGTCGATAATGTCATCGAGCGATTGCTCTTTGGCAGCCACCTCTTCCGATATAATGCAGATATTGGGTTGTGTTTGTAATGCACATTCCAGTGCGATATGCGATGCCGAGCGCCCCATTACCTTGATAAAGTGCCAATATTTACGGGCAGAATTGCAATCTCTCTGGATATTCCCGATCAACTCAGAGTATACTTTACAGGCTGTGTCAAATCCGAAAGAGGTCTCGATCTGCTCATTCTTCAGGTCGCCATCAATGGTTTTGGGACAACCAATCACCTGTACTCCCGCGTTGATCGATGCATAATATTCGGCCAATACACAGGCGTTCGTATTGGAATCATCACCACCAATGATAATCAGTGCTTTGATATCCAATTTCTTTAAGATTTCAAGCCCCTTGTCGAACTGCTCTTTGCTCTCCAGTTTTGTCCGTCCGGAACCAATAATGTCGAACCCGCCCGTATTACGATATTCATCAATAATATCGGCGGTGAGTTCTTTATATGTGTGTTTGATTAACCCGTCAGGTCCCAAGATGAAACCATAGAGCTTGCTTTCGGGATGGAGTTTTTTGATCCCGTCGAAAATTCCGGCAATCACATTGTGTCCTCCGTGTGCTTGTCCTCCAGAGAGGATCACTCCCACATTTACAGGTGCCGACACTTCGGCTTTATCAACCGCTTGTGTGAATTGAACAACCGGCATTCCATACGTGCGGGGAAAGAGTTTCTCTATCTCTTCCTGATCGAGCACTGATTGTGTGGCGGCACCCTCTCGGATCTCCACATTACCCTTCAAACCTTCGGGCATCTTGGGCACATAACTTGCCCTCGCAATTTGTAAAGCACTTTTTGTCATTAGATCGATTTTTTATGATACATTATATTTGTCCCATCTCAGATAGTTTATACCACACTTTGCGCCGATTAGACCGATGGAGAGTCACTCCATACGAATTAATAGGGCAGGAAAATGATTGATAAATGAGTAAGAAAACTTCAAAAATACAATTTTTTCATGAAATAATGCACTTTTTCGCTAAGTTAAATGCTGACCGCTTTCAATGAGGTGAACAGGCGATTGGAATACAATTCATCCTACAATAGAGAATTTGGCGAATTTGAGCAACAGCTGCTTCTTGCCGGCAGAATCAAATTCAACAAAAGCGCGGCGATCATTGCCACTCATCTCGATGGAGGTTACCACCCCGCGTCCAAATCGCTCGTGTTCTATTAGGTGGCCAACTTGTAATTCCTGCGCCTCTTTCGATAAGGGAGCAGAAGAAGTGCTCTGTTGCACTGCTACTACCCGCTTAGGAGTGATTGGAGTTCGGGCGCGATTCTCATGGTGGATTCGTTGTTCCCTCTGTTCCCTCTGTTCCCTCTGCTCCCGCATTGACCCCCAGAAGCCATCCGCACCGATTTTGTTGTTTTCCGCACCCTCAATATATGAGGAATCGATCTCTTTCAGAAATCGACTGGGTACCGCAGGATTGGTCTGCCCGTTTTTAAATCGGCTTTTCGCATAGGTGATGGTACAACTTTTTTTTGCTCGGGTAAGTGCCACATAGAAGAGACGGCGCTCCTCTTCCAATCCCCGCATCTCCGATTTTGCCATAGCGGATGGAAAGAGATCTTCTTCCATTCCTACCACAAACAGATGGTCGAATTCTAATCCTTTGGCAGAGTGAACTGTCATCAGTGTTACCCGTTCACTATCAGTTTTATTGTCGGTATCCTGATCGGTAAGCAATGACACTTCAGAGAGGAAGTCTGTTAGGTGGACATTTTCTTCACCCTGTTCTTGTTGTGTCTCCACAAATTCGTTCATGGCGTTGAGTAACTCCTCTATATTCTGTGTACGAC
>JAAYFR010000390.1 GCA_012728155.1 Bacteroidales bacterium
GCTCAGATGAAGCACCCCCACCCCGGATAATTGCCACCGCATCGAATAGATCCCTATATGGGAAGATCTGCTCCAATGCCGAGATAATGGAAGCTTCGCTCCTGTCACCCTGCATAATCGCCGGAAACAGTTTTGTATAGAAAACAAGTCCTCCGGGATTATTCGCCAATTGATCACAAAAATCCTCATATCCTGCGGCAGTTGGCGACGAAATCACCGCAATCCGATGGGACAATTCCGGCAGTGCCAGTTCTCTGTTGAGCGTCAACACACCCTCCTCTTCCAATTGCTTCAAGACCAGTTGCCGGTTACGCGCTATCTCTCCGAGGGTAAACGAGGGGTCGATATCCATCACAGTGAGTGAATAGCCATATAACTCATGAAACTCAACCGAGACCCGCACCAATACGTTAATTCCGGAAGTGAACTGCTGTCCGGTCTCATTTTCGAAATAGGCAGATAGCATCTGAAAGAGGTTCGACCAGATTACGCCCCTTGCTTTAGCAATAATAGATTGGGTTACGCTATCTTTCTCTACAAATTCAAGGTAACAGTGTCCGTTGCGGTTACGGCGCACATCGCTGGTCTCCGCCCGCATCCAGTAGCTTTCCGGCAGGTGATCGCGGATAGCCTCCTTCACCTGGCGGTTCAGTTCGGATAGTGTGAGAAAAGATTGCTCCATAGTTATATCTCCACCTTATATATACGCTGCTTAAACGGTTCATCGGTCACGAAATAGAGATATCGGTTCTTTTCGCGCACATTGTCCGGCAATGTGACAAGGAGTGATTTCACCTCATCAAATTGATAGGAAGCAATCAGATAGCCCGATTCATCGAGTACCCGAAAGGAGTAAGAAGAGGGAGAAAAGAGTGGGTCAGACAGACTTACCACGTAATTATCAGAAGATTCGGGACGAATATCCCATTCGTTATCCATCACTTTTTGGGGATAAGATTCCATTCTCCCCAATACCTCCTTCATTGCCCGATGAAAATCGGGAATACCATACCCATAAATGGAATCTGGGTTGAGATACCTATCCGCCGACCGCTTCACAATATCTACCACTTCCGAACGGTGGAGCGAGGGGTTTGCCGACCATAATGAGGTGATCAAGCCGGTAAGAAAAGGAGATGAGAGCGAAGTACCATTCGTATCTGCTATTGCCCCATCGCAACCGATGGTAATTGTTTTTCTCCCCACCGAAACCAAATCGGGCTTGATACGGTTATCAGCTGTCATCCCATGTGAACTGAAAGAGGTAATGATACTGTCCGTACCTACTGCTCCTACCGCCAATACATTCTTCGCATCCGCCGGCGCAGTTATCTTTTGCCAACTCTTATTCCCTTCATTTCCGGCGCTTACCACTACCAACATCCCTTTTTCGTAGGCTTTATCGGCAGCCTGCGACATCAGCGATACATTCCCATTCAATTCGGCATGGGTATAATTCAATAAACTATCGTCGAAAGAGTTATATCCTAATGAACTGTTGACAATATCCACTCCCAGACTGTCGGCAAACTCAATTGCGCGGACCCAGTAATCCTCCTCAACCGGAAACTCACTGGTAGCGTCTTCCGATCGCAGAAGCCAATAGGTTGCTTCAGGAGCAGATCCCATCATCACTCCCGGCAGATCGGCCACCATTGTCGACACAACTTTGGTGCCATGATCACTGGAAGCAAATATAGCCCCGGAGGGCACAAAATCCTTATACCCTCCCAATCGGACCGATTCGAAACGGGGAATCACATCATAATTGGTAAATCCGGCATCAATCACCCCTACCATCAGATTCCTACCCCGGAATCCCGCATCAGCCATGGCAACAGCGTTATGCATCCGGAATTGTGCATCGGTAAGGCCATACCTTGTACCGTCATCTACATGCTCATCACAATTCATCGCCATCAAACGGGGACGTGCTCTCTCTTCTTCGGCCAATTTATTTCCGCGCCAGATATATTTTACCGAATCAACAAACGAGAGGGATTCTATATTCCCAATGCCTAAGCTGTCATTTACCTCCACCACTAAGGTATTGAACCATTTACTATGTGCAACAACCTTCCCTCCGGCCCTTTCCACCAGTGTGAAAAAATCACGGCTTATTGGGAGATCCGCCTCATCGATCTCCACTTTTTCTTTCTTTTTTCTTTCGATTGCCCGCTCGGAAAGGAAAGTATCGGGATTATCAAGCGAGTGGGATGAATTTCCCTTTTCTTTCAGATAGACTCGGAACTTATAATATTGCGTATGGTGCGGAGTCTGTCCGGAAGAGAGAAGTGAAAATAGAAATAAAAGAGATAGGAACAAGCACCTCATTGCGTCAAATCTTTTTTGGAAGAGAATCGATCCCGCATCTTTTGTCGTCTCTTCAGGATAAAGAAAAGCAACAGCGCTATCAACAGACAGGCTCCGATTATCCCGAAAAACTCGCCCCAGTTGCCCGACACTTTGTATCTTGGGTAAGCCATCACAGCCATAATGCCAAAATAGGCAAGCAGCACCGAAGGAAAAAGTATATGTCGTTTAATTTTTCTACTCATTGACTGTTGAAATTGTAGTAGCAAAGCGTGCAATCCTCTCTTTTGAGACGGCAACAACCAGGTCTCCCTCTTCTATCATCCGGGTAGTGACCACTCGCTCCCAGAAACTCAGTTTTAATTGATCGACCTCACCCCCGAAATAATCACGTACCACTGCTTTGCGGTTGAGGATTTCAGGAAATGCGTCGTCGAGTTGCTTTTGCGCTTTCTTCCCCGAATAGAGACAGTTGATAAACAATCCAAGCCGTTTTGAAGCAAGCATCTCCAGATTCTCGTCGCAAAAGGATGATATCTCCTCTTGAATTTTTCCACTATGGATGGATCCCCCCACGATGATTGCCTCATATCCTGAAAGATCGGGCAAAAAATCCCGCCTCTTCAAGTTGCAGATATCCACCTTGCCTTCGATCTGTCTGAACAGTTCCCGCGCACATTTCTCCACGGTACCGTGATTGGATGCAAAGACAATCAGCGTATTGTCCATGAATAGTTATTTCAAATTCTGCAATGTCTCAACAAGATAATCGTAGCATTTCTCCACAGTAGTTATCTGAACCGCCTCATCGGGCGAGTGCGCCCCGATGATGGTCGGCCCGAAAGAGACGATATCCAGTTTTTGTTCCACATTCGACTGAATAATTCCACACTCCAAACCGGCATGGATCACCACTACTTTTGGTCTCTCCCCATATTTCTGCAGATAGATCCTCTCCATGGTGTGCAGCAATTCAGAACCGGCATTGGGTTGCCACCCCGGGTAATCACCCTCGAACTCCACTTTTGCCCCTGCCAGATGGAACAGACTCTCTACCGAAGAGCAAACCCAATCCTTCCGGCTTTCGGAGGAGCTCCGTACCAGCAGCTTTATCTCCACACTCTCTCCGGATGATTCCACAAGCGCCAAGTTCAGTGAGCTTTCCACCACCCCCGGGAAATCGGCCAGGTAGCTGATCACCCCATTCGGGCAACCCTCTACCGCGTTGATAATATCATCCTGTATCTCTTCGGGCAGGAGTGCCTCCGGCATATCAATCTTCTCTGCCTTAAAAGAGATATTTTCCTCAATACCGGCAAAATCTTCACGGAACAGCAATTCATATTCACCCACCAGATCAACCAGGTCGTCCGAGAGCTGTTCGGGAATGGTCAATACCACAAATGATTCCCGGGGGATAGCGTTGCGCAACGACCCACCCTGAATAGTGGCAATACGCGCCTCATAATTGGCCACCACATCTTTCAGGAAACGGTTCATCAACTTGTTCGCATTGGCACGTCCCAAATGGATCTGCACACCCGAATGTCCCCCTTTCAACCCCTGCAGGCTCACCTTATAAGCCACATCACCTTCGTCGATCTCCTTATCGGGCTGAAAGCGGAAGGAGACATTCACATCCCTGCCACCGGCACACCCTATACAAAGTTCACCATCCTCTTCGGTATCGAGATTAAGCATCATCGCACCCTCCAAGGATCCTTTCTCCAGACCGTTTGCACCATCCATTCCTACCTCCTCGTCGATCGTAAAAAGTGCTTCGAGCGAAGGATGTTGCAATGCACCATCTTCAAGCACCGCCATCATCATGGCGCAACCGATACCGTTATCGGATCCCAGCGTGGTGGCTCGGGCTTTCACCCACTCCCCATCGATATATGTCTCTATAGGATCTGTCTCAAAATCATGTTTCACTCCCGCATTTTTTTGGGGTACCATGTCGAGGTGCGATTGCAGGATCACCCCTTTACTGCTCTCATATCCTTTAGATGCCGGTTTTTTGATCACCACATTACCCACTTTATCCTGTTTCGTCTCCAGATGGAGCGATTCTCCAAATTGCACCATGAATCGGGTCACCTCCCCCATCTGTCCCGTGGGACGGGGTATCTGGGTAAGTGAATAGAAATGGTTCCAAACTCTTTGCGGATCTAAATTCAAAATTTCTGCTACAGCCATATTATTTTTCTATTTTTTGATTTATGTCAGTCGATTCGTCCCTTTTTACATACGGCATGGCAAGGACGCCAAACAGGCCGTATAGTATCTGCCATACCGATTGGATTATAAATACCGCTCCGGCAAAGGCAAGCGCCTCTTTTTCCGTCACCCCAAGAATAAGGAGTGACGAGATGACTACAAAATGCCAAGGTCCGATTCCCCCCTGTACGGGGACGGAAATACCGATATTGGTCATCGCAAATACGATCAGACCAGCCAAAGGGCCAAGATCTTTCGTAAAATCAAATGCGAAGAAGCAAATGTAAAAATACAAATAAAAACAGAACCAGACCAAGATCGTATAGATTATTATACGTTTTTTTTTCTTCATCTTGGAGATAAGCGCCAGGTCGTATTTCACCGTGGAGAAGAACTTGGTTATTTTCTTTACCAGGGTCGTTTTCCTGAAGAGGGTAAACATCAACAAGATAGCCACCAGTAGGAGAGAGAGTCCCAGATAGGTCCAGACAGAGGTGAAGAAGTGGGTCAACCCCCGGGTCAATTCAGCATTATCACGGAGATAAGAGATGAAAAAATCGATATACAGCAACACACTGACAAAGATAA
>JAAYFR010000041.1 GCA_012728155.1 Bacteroidales bacterium
CAGTGCATACTGGATAGTATCATGGATCGTTTCTATGATATGGGGGCTGAAAAACTGGCTTATGCAGGTATGGACGATGCGGGTGAGATGTCGGCCTGGTACGTGTTCAACGCTATCGGACTCTATACCTATTCACCTGCCGATCCGGAATATATCATTTCTGTACCGCTGTTCAACGAAGTGAAGTTCTCCTTAGGGAAAGGAAAAGAATGTACAATCAGAAAGGAGGGTAACGGAAAGAAGATAAAACAGATCAAATATGACAATAAACCCATAGAAGGGTGGTTTATTCAACACGATCAACTCCTACAGGGCAAAGAGTTGGTAATTACTACTGAATAGTATCCGGGATGCTCTTTTTGGGTGAGATCAGGAATAAAGCAAGAGCGTATTCAACCCGCATAACAAATAATTATATACATTTGTAGATACCCACTTAATCGGAGAATAAAGATGAAAATATATTTTGGATTGATAGCATGGCTGGTTACAATCTGCTTATACGCCCAGCAGAACGTGAATTACGATGAATCGAAAGTGGCTGCATATACCCTTCCCGACCTCCTGCAGGCCAATAATGGAGATAAGATTGTCAGTTCCACACAGTGGGAAAGGCAGAGGCGGCCGGAACTGCTGGAGTTATTCTCTTCACAGATGTATGGCCGTACGCCGGAAGATAAAATCGACGTCACCTATGAAATCGTGTCTGAGAATCGCAATGCCATGGATGGGAAGGCCACTTCAAAACAGGTGAGGTTTATCTTCTCAAATGGCAAGAAAAAGGTCGAGGCGCTCCTATGGATGTATATACCCAACAAGCCGGCAGGCAAAGTACCTGTTTTTGTGGGGTACAATTTCAAAGGGAATCATAGTACCACTTTCGACACAACAGTACTCTATTCTCCCGTTTTCCATCTGGTGAAAGAGTCGGATCATCCCGATTGGGAAAGAGGAAACCAGGCAAGTCGGTGGAGTTACGATAAAATTATCGACCGCGGATATGCTATTGCAACAATGTGTTATCACGATATCTACCCCGACAAACCGGAACTAAGGGATCACAGCATTGTCTCCCTCTTTCCGGAATACGATCCGGAAAATATTGCTGCCGACGAATGGCAGGCTATTGGCGCATGGGCTTGGGGATCGAGCCGGATCGTTGATTTCCTGGAGACCCAGGAGAGGATAGAGAGCAACAAGATCGTCATCATGGGACACTCCCGCCAGGGGAAGGCTGCCCTTTGGGCCGGCGCTCAGGATGAACGTTTCCGGATTGTGATATCCAATGATTCGGGATGCGGAGGTGCTGCCCTTTTCAGAAGGAAATTCGGTGAAACCGCAGCTATCATCAATAAAAGTTTTCCCCATTGGTTCTGTAAAAATTTCCGGCAATACAACGATAAGGAGGAGACCCTTCCGGTGGATCAGCACCAACTTATCGCCTTGATGGCGCCCAGAAAAGTTTATGTGGCAAGTGCCGAAGAAGATCTTTGGGCCGATCCGAGAGGTGAATTCTTATCCGCTTACCTTGCAGGTCCGGTTTATCGCCTATACGGATTATCCACTATTGAGTCGGGTGAGATGCCGGCATTGCATCAGCCCATTATGGGCGATATAGGCTACCATATAAGGGCGGGGGAGCATGATGTGACCGAATACGACTGGGAGCGTTATCTCGATTTTGCAGACAAGCATTTTGCAGATTAAGGTTTTCAACAGCATCCTATTTTCCAGATAGTGGAACGAACCCAAAAGTGATTCTCGCCACATCTGTTAAATAACCATTTCAGAAAAACATTCTATCTTTGTATGTTGTTTATTTAGTTCAAACTATTTACCTGTCGCGGGTTATCGTAGGGAACGACGGACAAGAAATCACTCATTTGGGTATGCAGGCAAACAAGATCAATATTGCTATCGACGGATTTTCTTCGTGTGGCAAAAGTACAATGGCCAAGGACCTGGCCAAGGAGTTAGGCTATACCTATATCGACAGCGGAGCCATGTACCGCGCATTCGCATTATATGCCATCCGCAACGGGTGGATCACAGATGCAGAGATGGATGAAGAAGCGCTTCGCAAGCATGTTTCCAACATAAGGATTACCTTCAAGCCTAATGAGCAGGGGGGACAAGAGACCTATCTCAACGGAGAAAATGTGGAAGACACAATCCGCACTTTGGAAGTAGCCAATGGTGCCAGTCGGGTTAGCACCCTTGGATTTGTTCGAAAAGAGCTGGTCCACCAGCAACAGCAGATGGGTAAGGAGAAAGGGGTGGTAATGGATGGGCGCGATATCGGCACGGTCGTTTTCCCGAATGCCGAATTAAAACTCTTTATCACCGCACCTGCCGAAATAAGGGCACAACGCCGTTTCGACGAAATGAAAGCCAAAGGGGAGAATCCTCCGGCCTACGAAGAGATACTGGCCAATGTGAAAGAGCGTGACCAGCGCGACACTACACGGGCAGAAAGTCCGTTGCGCAAAGCCGATGATGCCTTAGAACTCGACAACACACATGTGGATATCAAGGGGCAACTGCAATGGGCTTTGAATATGTTTCACCGAATCACAGCAAAAAATGGGTAAGATTGAAATAGACAGGCAGTCCGGTTGCTGTTTTGGCGTAGCAAAAGCAATCTCCAAAGCGGAAGAGGAGTTGCAAAAAAGGGGAATACTCTATTGCTTGGGAGATATTGTGCATAACAACATAGAGGTGGAGCGCCTTGAAAAGATGGGGATGATTACCATCAATCATGAACAGTTTAAAGAATTGAAGCACGTGCGGGTATTGCTTCGTGCGCATGGCGAACCACCCAGCACGTATGAAATAGCCAAACAGAACAATATCGAGCTGATTGACGCCTCTTGCCCTGTAGTATTGGGGTTACAGAAACGAATCAAGAAAAAATATCTACTTGCTGAAACCGACAATGGGCAAGTGGTTATTTTTGGCAAAAAAGGACATGCAGAAGTGAATGGCTTACTCGGTCAGACGAATGAATCGGCCATTGTAATAGAGAGTAAAGAGGAAATTGAAAAACTGGATTTCAAAAGAGATATCACCCTTTTTTCACAAACCACCAAGTCTCTTGAAGAATTTCAAGAGGTGGGAGAGCTGATTCAATCCCGGATGCAAAACGGAGCCACACTTGAATTGTACGATACTATTTGCCGACAGGTATCAAATCGGGTTCCCAACATACAGGCATTTGCGGAGAAGCACGACCTGATCATCTTCATTGCAGGGGAGAAAAGCTCCAATGGGAAAGTACTGTTTGCCGAATGTAAAAAAAAGAATCCCAATTCATACCTTATTCACCATCCGGACGAGATAGACCCTTCACTTTTGAAAGAGGAGATCACTATAGGTATTTGCGGAGCTACTTCCACGCCTATGTGGCAAATGGAGGTTGTTGCAAAGAATATTGCCCGATTACAACCCCAGACACAAATTGAAAAAGCCGCTTTTTGAAGCCGCTTTTTTTGTAGGCGTCACAAAAAAAATCTATCTTTGCACTTCGTTATTTCAAAGGAGTTTATCAAAGAATTCCTATATGTGACATCCAAATCTTCAAAGGCTATCAAATCAATTATGGGTTCTAATATAAAAAGTGTCGGTCTCCTCACTTCCGGAGGAGACGCACCCGGGATGAATGCTGCCATTCGTGCGGTAACGCGTGCTGGAATATTTAATAATATGAAAGTACACGGCATCTATCGGGGATACAGGGGACTGATTTCGGACGAGATAATCGAGTTCAAGACCAACAGCGTAAGTAATATCATCCAACAGGGTGGAACTATGTTGAAGACAGCCCGCTCCTCAGATTTCATGACTGAAGAGGGGCGTAAGATTGCTTACAAAAACATGCAAAAGCATGGTATTGAAGCATTAATCGTGATTGGTGGAGACGGTTCCCTTACGGGTGCAGCTATCTTTGCCAGCGAGTTTAACATACCGATAGTGGGTGTTCCCGGCACTATCGATAACGATCTATACGGTACCGACACAACCATCGGCTACGACACAGCACTGAACACCATCATGCAATCGATGGACAAAATACGCGATACGGCCACCTCCCACGAGCGACTATTCTTCATTGAGGTAATGGGACGCAACTGTGGCTATCTGGCGCTTAACAGTGCCATTGCTTCCGGGGCCGAAGCAGCCATTATTCCTGAGATAAGTATAGAGAAAGACCAGTTGGCAGAACTAATCGAACAGGGATTCCGCAAATCGAAAAACAGCAGCATGGTACTTGTCACCGAAAGTGAAGTAACCGGTGGAGCGATGAAGTTGGCAGAGCGGGTAAAAAAGGAATATCCACAATATGATGTGCGTGTCTCCATACTCGGACACCTGCAGCGAGGGGGCTCTCCCACCGCTCAGGACAGAATCCTTGCAAGTCGAATGGGCATTGCCGCGATACAAGCTTTAATGGAATCACAACGTAATGTCATGATCGGTATCCGGGAGAATGAGATTGTCTATGTTCCGTTTAAAAGGGCGATAAAAAAAGATAGGGAAATTAGCAAAGAGATGCTGGAGGTATTACGTGTCTCCTCTATTTGATAATGCCCTCTTTCTTCCTTATTCCAAAATATATATCTCTTATTTATTCTTTTTTATGATTGAAAGCCGTACATTTGCAGATAAACTCTGAAATATAATAATAATATAACAATATGAAGATTACACATATCGAACACATTGGTATTGCCGTAAGGAGCATTGAAGAACAACTCCCTTATTACGAGGGTGTTTTAGGTTTTAAATGCTATAATATCGAGACAGTAGAAGATCAAAAAGTAAAAACAGCATTTTTCAAGGTAGGAGAGACCAAGATTGAATTATTGGAACCAACCAGTGAAGAGAGTACTATTGCCAAATTCATTGAAAAGAGGGGCGAGGGGATACATCATATCGCCTATGCCACTGAGCATGTGAACGAGGCATTGAAAGAGATGGAAGCAAAAGGAGTACGATTGATAGACCGGGAAGCACGTGGAGGTGCAGAGGGGCTGCGTATCGCATTCCTGCACCCCAAATCCACCGGTAGCGTGCTCACCGAACTATGTGAGCACCCCGAATAAGCTGGATTTGGCATTTCTCCGGCACTATCATTCAGAACAATTCTTACATCGTTTTAAATAACATTTTTATATGAGCAACCAACTCGAGAAAGTAAAAGAGCTTATCCGACTACGTGAAAAAGCTCGTTTAGGTGGTGGTGAGAAAAGAATCGAATCACAACACCAGAAGGGAAAATACACTGCACGTGAACGTATTTCCATGCTTTTAGACGAAGGCAGTTTCGAAGAATTCGACATGTTCGTGGAACATCGCTGCTACAATTTCGGAATGGAAAAGAGCAGATTTTTGGGAGATGGGGTAGTAACCGGATACGGTACTATCTACGGACGCCTTGTCTATGTTTTTGCACAGGACTTCACCGTTTCCGGCGGCTCCTTGTCTGAAATGCATGCCCAAAAGATTTGTAAAGTAATGGACCAGGCGATGAAGATGGGAGCTCCTCTTATCGGCATCAACGACTCAGGAGGTGCCCGTATTCAGGAAGGCATCAACGCTCTGGGCGGCTATGCCGAGATATTCCAGCGTAATATTCTCGCATCGGGTGTCATTCCCCAGATTTCAGGAATTTTCGGTCCTTGTGCCGGAGGGGCGGTTTACTCCCCTGCCCTTACCGATTTCATCATCATGACCCAAGGGACATCATATATGTTCCTCACCGGTCCGAAAGTGGTAAAAACGGTCACAGGTGAAGATGTGACTCAGGAACAACTGGGAGGAGCTTCCGTACACTCCTCTAAATCGGGTGTCTCCCAATTCCAGGTTCAAACCGAAGAAGAGGGATTGAAGCTGATTCGTCAGTTGCTCAGTTTTATTCCTCAGAACAATCTGGAAGAAGCGCCTTTACAGCCCAACAATGATCCCATCGACCGGTTGGATGACGGACTCAACGATATTATCCCCGACAGTCCCAACAAACCGTATGACATGTATGAAGTGATCGGTGCCATCATTGATGGGGGTGAATTTTTGGAAGTTCATGCCGATTACGCTAAGAATATAATTGTGGGTTTTGCCCGTTTCAACGGACAATCGGTCGGCATTGTAGCCAATCAGCCCAAATATCTTGCCGGCGTACTCGACATCAATGCTTCACGAAAAGCAGCCCGTTTTGTTCGTTTCTGTGATGCATTCAATATCCCCATCGTTTCACTGGTGGATGTCCCCGGATTCCTTCCCGGAACAGGACAGGAATATGGAGGAGTGATTACACACGGTGCTAAACTGTTGTATGCATACGGTGAAGCTACCGTACCCAAAATAACGGTCACATTGCGCAAGTCGTACGGTGGTGCACATATCGTGATGAGTTGCAAACAACTTCGGGGCGACATCAATTACGCCTGGCCTACCGCAGAGATTGCCGTTATGGGTGCCGATGGAGCTGTAGAAGTACTCTATAGTAAGGAGATCGCCGCAGAGAAAGATCAGGAAAAAATGACAGCCGTCAAGGAAGAGAAGAAAAAAGAGTATAATGATCTCTTCACTAATCCCTATGTAGCTGCACGTTACGGATACATCGACGATATCATTGAGCCGCGGAACACCCGTTTCCGTGTCATTCGCGCCTTACAACAATTACAAACCAAAAAATTACAAAATCCACCAAAGAAACATGACAACCTCCCTTTATAAAAGGCAGATTGTCATACAACTGTAAAATAATAGGAGAACGTATGAATAAACTATCATCATATGCCATTCTGTTTCTCGCCTTATTCTCTTTCACAAACTGTTCCAATCGTATCAGTAATCCTCCTTTGGTAATCAACGAGGTGCTGGTAATCAACGAAGAGAACTTTGTGGACGATTATGGACGAAGAAGCGGATGGATTGAAATCTTCAACAATACTGCAAAGACACAGGATATAGGAGGATATTATCTCACCAACGATAAATCTGATCCCAAAAAATATCCTATTCCTAAAGGTGATGTGCTCACAAAAATAGCGCCTCACCATCATGTATTGTTTTGGGCGAACAATAAGCCTTATCAGGGAACATTCCACATAAGTTTTGAACTGGATCCGGATAGGGAGAATTATATCGCATTGTTTAATGAGAGTGGCGAGAAAATGATTGATGAGGTAACTATTCCTAATGGACAACTTGCCGACCAATCCTGGGGATACAAAATGGATGGAGAAAAATATGCACAAGATGGTACTCTCCTGCTCACCCTGCTGGATAAAGTGACCCCCAGTACCAATAATTTCACTCTCGATAAAAATGAAAAAGTTGAGAAATTCCGACAAAATGATAAATTTGGAGCATCTATGACAATTACATCAATGTTAGTGGTATTTGGAGCCCTCATTCTTCTATACCTGGTATTCAGAACTTCAGGGAAAGTTTCGTCAAAGCTGAAACAGAAAAAAGGTGAACGCCTCTCCATCAGTAAAGAGGGAGTGACCACCTCCTCCGGTCCCATATCGGGAGAAGTGCTCACCGCCATTTTTATGGCTCTTCACGAAGATCAAAACGAAATACACGATTTTGAGAATACTACCCTTACATTCAGTTCGGTCAACAAGAACTATTCACCGTGGAACTCTAAGATTTATGGATTGAGGGAACTACCCCGTAGATAAATTAATATAAAAAGCAAATCAATAATCAAGATGAAACAATATAAGTATAAAATCAACGGAAGCCTTTACAATGTTGTCATTCTGAACTCAAATGACAATTTGGCAGAAGTGGAAGTGAACGGCATTCCATACACTGTGGAGATCGAGAAAAAAACAAAAAAGCAGATCACCACTGCTTTTAAAAAACCTGCCCAAGCAGGCTCGCCACAGCCCGAAGTGAGCACACCGGTTGCCAGACATTCCCACAGTGCAGGCGATAATGCATTAAAATCTCCTCTTCCAGGGATTATTCTTGACATTACCTGTAACGTGGGCGACACAGTCAAAAAGGGACAAAAACTACTTGTGCTGGAAGCTATGAAAATGGAAAATAACATCATAGCAGACCGGGATGGTATAATCAAGGAAATTAAAGTAAGAAAAAGTGATCCTGTTTTGGAAGGATCAGAATTGCTTATCATAGCCGGATAGATTATGAACGATTTTTTCTTCTTCTTACTCGATAATTTAAAGGTTTTTTGGAATTATACGGGTTTTGCAAATGTGGAGATGGGTCATATTATCATGATCCTGTTTGGAATTACATTTATTTTCTTCGCTATTCGTTACGAGTTTGAACCTCTGTTACTGATTCCTATCGGTTTCGGAATATTGATCGGAAACGTTCCGTTCGATCTCTCGGCAAATCTGGAAATAGGAATCTATGAAGAAGGGTCCGTTTTGAATATCCTCTACCAAGGGGTTCAAAAGGGATGGTATCCACCTTTGATTTTTCTGGGGATAGGGGCTATGACCGACTTCTCCGCATTGATTTCGAATCCAAAGTTAATATTGGTAGGGGCCGCCTGTCAGTTCGGTATTTTTGGCGCATATATCATCTCCTTGCAATTAGGATTTGCCCCCACAGAGGCTGCATCTATCGGAATTATTGGTGGTGCCGACGGTCCAACAGCGATCTTTCTCACCTCAAAATTAGCTCCGCACTTACTGGGTGCTGTAGCGATATCGGCCTATTCGTATATGGCGCTTATTCCGGTTCTACAACCGCCCTGTATGCGACTACTCACCACAAAAAAGGAGCGTCTTATCCGTATGAAACCGGCACGCATGGTTTCTCAGAGTGAAAAAATTATTTTCCCGATTGCCGGATTGTTGTTGACAGCCTTTTTGGTTCCTTCGGGATTACCTTTGCTGGGGATGCTCTTCTTCGGTAACCTCCTGAAAGAATCGGGCGTAACCCGTCGCTTGGCAGAAACGGCACGTGGCCCGATGATTGATGTTGTTACTATCCTTTTAGGATTGATGGTGGGAGTTTCCACACAAGCCACAACCTTTCTGACTGCGGCATCCGTAAGA
This sequence comes from Bacteroidales bacterium, assembly GCA_012728155.1. Classification (GTDB taxonomy): domain Bacteria; phylum Bacteroidota; class Bacteroidia; order Bacteroidales; family Dysgonomonadaceae; genus Proteiniphilum. The sequence continues at coordinate 9,048 of JAAYFR010000041.1, forward strand.
ATATTCGGATTGGGTGCATTGTCGTTTATCATTGCTACCTGTGCCGGGGTATTGTTTGTGAAATTCTTCAACCTATTCCTGAAAAAGGATAATAAAATCAATCCTTTGATAGGAAATGCCGGAGTATCGGCGGTACCCGGATCGGCACGCATGTCGCAAATTGTTGGTTTGGAATACGACTCTTCCAACCATTTGTTAATGCATGCAATGGGACCGAATGTTGCCGGGGTAATAGCCTCTGCTGTATCCGCAGGTCTGATGTTGGGATTTTTATATTAAGATACAATTAGTATGCACATCTATGGGCTTAGAACAACTGCTACCTGCCATTGCAGATATGACTTGGCAGGATTTGATCATGATAGGTGTGGGAATTCTCCTCATCTATCTGGCCATTGCCAAGGAATATGAACCGACGCTACTTCTTCCGATGGGATTTGGCGCCATTTTGGTGAATATTCCTTGGTCATCGGCACTCACACAAATTGATCCGGCAACAGGAGAGGCGGTACAAGGAATACTCAATATATTCTTTGATGCAGGGATTGTTACCGAGGTCTTCCCGCTGCTCATCTTTATCGCTATCGGGGCTATGATTGATTTCGGGCCTTTATTCAGAAATCCATCTTTATTGTTGTTCGGAGCCGCAGCCCAGTTCGGCATTTTTATTACAATGATATTTGCCACTTCGTTAGGGTATGACCTTAGAGAGGCCGCTTCTATTGGAATTATCGGCGCAGCAGACGGTCCCACCTCTATTGTAGTGGCATCCCGTTTCGCTCCTAACCTGTTAGGTCCTATCTCTGTGGCTGCATACTCCTACATGGCACTTGTGCCGATTATCCAGCCTCTAGTTATCCGGCTATTGACCTCACGGAAGGAACGGCTTATTCGAATGTCTACAACAGGCCATAACAACAAAGTAATTTCGAAAAAAGCATTGATTGTTTTCCCTATTGTAGTCACAATTGTGGCGGGAATTATCGCACCTTCTTCACTTTCACTAATTGGGTTTTTGATGTTTGGAAACCTGGTACGGGAGTGTGGGGTATTAAATAAATTATCTCTATCGGCGCAAAATGAGCTGGCAAGTCTGGTTACCTTATTACTCGGAATCACGATTGCAAGTACGATGACAGCAGAGCGTTTTATCCGTTTAGACACGCTCATCATCATCGGATTAGGCCTCTTTGCCTTTATTTTTGATACTTTTGGCGGGGTAATTTTCGCAAAATTTCTGAACCTTTTCCGCAAAGAGGGTAACAAGATTAACCCGATGATAGGTGCCTGTGGAATTTCAGCTTTTCCGATGTCTGCCCGTGTAATTCATCAGATGGGACAGAAAGAAGATCCTTACAACTACTTGCTTATGCCGGCCATTAGTGCCAATGTAGGTGGACAAATAGGGTCGGTAGTTGCAGGAGGTATCATATTGACGCTTATACCTTTATTTGCTTAAAAAAGAGTAGATTATGTCACCAACAGTACAAACAGCTTTATTGATATCAGGGATTGGGATGATTGGAATTTTTATTTTCATGGCGCTCTTTTACCTGCTCATTCTCGCATTGGACAAACTCCTTCCTCATAAGGAGGAGGCAAAAGCCGACGAGAAGTAAGTTTTCAGAATATTTCGACAAGGTTAAAAACAGATAATGGAGCAGATTCATTATCTGTTTTGTTTTCTCACATCTGCACCCCACATCAACTTGTCGCGCAGGGTTTCGTAGAAAGTGTGCCCAATCCGTTTCACCACGCGGAGGGTGTAATCATCCTTTCTCACCTGAATATTTACCGACTCATCCAATACGCGCGACTCTCCATCCACTGAAACAAGAAACATATGGCTGCGGCTCTCCACTTTCAGCGAAATGATGCTGCTATCATCTACTACCAACGATCGCGATGTGAGGTTATGAGGTGCGATCGCAGAAAGGATGATACTGGGAGTGGAAGGAGATAAGATGGAGCCGCCAATACTCAGTGTATAGGCAGTAGATCCGGTGGGAGTAGATATTACCAACCCATCAGCCTGATAAGAGGTCAGGTAGTCATTATTGATATAGGCATGGATCGAAAGCATCGACGCAGTATCCTGTTTCAAGATAGCCACCTCGTTGAGCGCATGCACATTAAAATTCTCCGGCGGAAAAGTCTCGTCGGTTGACAACTTCAGCAATGTGCGCTCTTCTATTTTGTATGTACCTCTCATCACCTCCTGCAATGTCTCTTCCATATCGGCATAATTGATCGCTGCCAAAAATCCCAACCGTCCTGTATTGATACCCAGAATAGGAATAGCGGAATCTCCTACTGTTCCGGCCGTTCTAAGGAAAGTGCCATCTCCCCCCACACTCACGACCATATCCATCGGCAGGAGTTTTTCATCAAGGGTACAGAGAGGCGCGATCTGCAGCCGCAGAGGTGCTGGCAGACTATTGAAAAAATGTGAAAGCAGGTGCAATTCTCCTCCAAATCTTACAATGGCTTCGCATACACCGCATATCTGTTCTTCGGCTTTGGCAGTCCTATCGGGGAACATA
>JAAYFR010000391.1 GCA_012728155.1 Bacteroidales bacterium
ACGCGGAGCCGATGAGGCGGAGCGTAGTGACGCGACCGAAGGTCAAGAGGGCGGAACAGGAAAAATGCGATTCGCGTAGATTCGCGATTATTCGCGGTGGTTTTTCTCTTGTGTCCGCAGAATCTCAACCCCCTCTCCATCGTTGAGATCTACCCTTGAACCTCGTTTATTATTTTCCAATGATCAATTCTAATCCATCATCAGATATTTGCATTTTATTTATGGGAATGCCATGTTCCTTTGCACATTTACGTAATGCCGCTTCATCATCTTCAGCAATTTTTGCCCCAAGATAAATATGAGATGGTCTTAGCGATAGTAACCTGTCACTCTCTTTCGGAGGATTAGGAAGTCGATATACTAATCTCCATTCTCGTTCATAACTCCAGCAGCACGCTTTCGTGAGAATAGTTTTCCACATGAAACAAATTTCTTCTTGAGGAGTTAATTTTACCAATGGGTTGAAATTATGAGTGAAATATTTTTTTGTAAGGTCAATTAAATCTTGGGATTTGTTCAGATATCGAACTGGGAATAGTGCTCCATCAGTAATATTATATGTCTTGGACAGACTAGCGAATGATGAAACATCATACGCCAGACAAATCCCTTTATGTCCGTCAGAATAATGACTCCACATGAGGATATTGCTGCAATCTTCACTGAAACAAGAAATTCCAATATGTTCTTGAAACTCTTTACAATAGTTTTTGTGATTTAACACATATTTCTGATTTATCTCATCAGCCAGCTTCTCTTCTGATCCCTGATAATCGGGATCATATTTTTTATTAATCTCGGCTAATGCTAAGAGCCACTCCTGCCACTCTTCAATTTTCAGAGTTTCAATACATTCTGTATGGATTTTTTCTTTACATTCATCATCTGCATCTATCTGTTTACATATCTTGTCAATCAGTCCGTTTACAAAATATTTACGAACGTCAGGCATTGTCGTGTAAACTGGCAGTACCATTGTGTCAAAAGGATCATTAAAATCAAATGGCTGATTAAGACGTATTTCTGAATTTTTCTTTAAATCTAATGACTCAATTAACCTTTTGATCCCCGATGTCCCGCTATATTTATAGAGATGATCTATTTGACTAAGTTCACCTTTTTTTAAATATGATGCATCCTTTATCTGGTTTGGTGTGCTATCACTGCTAAATCTAAGTTTGAAATATTTCTCGATCCATTCCTGTCGAGCATTATGCATATATTTCCCTACTCCCTCTTCTCCTCCGTCCGCACCATCCACTTCCCCTTCTTTTCCATTTTCGCCTGCTCCCCTGCCGGATCATCCAGAAACGCCAGAACCGCGTCAAGATCCCGTCCTTCCTCAAGCTCCTCCCTCAGCAGATCCTTCAGCCACGCAAAATACATCGACCTCTTACTATCCTTCAGACTCGCCCCGCACTCATTACAGAACTTCGCCGTCCCCGAATTCACCGTGCCGCACGCCGGGCACACATTCAGCAGACTGATCCGATTCACCATCGCTTTTCGCACCCAATCCTGAACCGTCGTCCCTTCCACGCGTGCCGCCGTTTCCAGCTGCATCTTCAGGTTCTTCGGGAGCCGGATCAGGATCTGATCATCGTTTCTTTCTTCAGACATAATGTATCTATTTACATATACGGGTTATAGCTATAAATACTATGCTATCTAATTATTCTGTATATCATGATACATTTGATAAAACGAAGAAAAGGAGTGACAACCTAGCCTTGATTGAAGTGCAAACAACCCTGCCGATGCCTTACACAGTAAAGCATCACGAAACGATCACAGAACAACTCTCGCCCGAACATCCCGGTGTCAACCTGGATTTGAGCGCCTACCGGTTCGGTCTGTATAAAAACGGCGAACTCGTCGACATAATCACCACCTTCGATACCGGCCCCGATCTTCGTCGGGCCGTCAAAGAACACATCACGGACAATGAACC
>JAAYFR010000392.1 GCA_012728155.1 Bacteroidales bacterium
AGCACCGGGATTGCTTATCGTCTCCTACTACAACCATATACCCGACGATATGGCCAAGGCATTGGAACGGTATGTGAAACGGGGCGGCGACATCATCTGGTTATCGCCGGACAACAGCCTGTTTGAAAAAGAGCTGCTTCGCAAGTTGACCGGTTTGAAAGGTGTGGAAGGCTTCAAAAGTGAACGAATCCAACTCAAAGTATCGGACAACTTGTTCGGGAAATCAATTGACGCGCTCCAAACCAGGATATCAGGAAGTTCCCTGATTCCTGAGAACGCGGAGATAATCGCCCGCTTGGACACGGATGAACCCGTAGTGACCGTGCACCGGGAAGGAAAAGGAAAAGTGGCGGTCATAGGCTTCCAACTGATGGGCAGCGATTCGCCACAGGTGATGGATTATTTCAGGGACGCGATTGGCAGCCTGAGGAGAGAGGCGGGCGTAACCGGGCCCGACCCGATGGGTGAAAAACGCGCGCAATGGAATGATTGGAGGGCCGGTCACATCAAGGAGCTTTACCGCGAATTGACCAAGATGGTGAAAAAGAAAAATCCGGCATTAGTCGTCACTTCCGCCTCAGGCGTGGGCCCTCAACAATATAACGGAATCTACCGGGATAGCAGGGAACTCCTGAGTGAAAATATCGTCGACTACATCTTCCCGATGAATTATTCCAACAGGATAGATATCTTCAAAGATATCTTGGATGAGCAGCTCTTCTATACCCCGGAAGGAATGTCGGAAAAAATCTACCCGGGATTGCAGTTGTACAACAGGCAAGGTGGTGCGACGGTACCCCTTGATGCTGAGGTTGTCGGCCAACAACTTGAAATAGTGAAAGAATATGGCTACCACGGATTTTGCCTGTTTGCCTATTCCTATTTCTCCGATGAAATGGTAGAAGTGATTGAACAATACAGCCATTGAGGATGACTACGTTGATTATTTCCAATCAAATAATCAACCGGAACAAACGTTTTAATAACAGTGACAAAAAATAGAAATATTCATTTAAAAAGTAACAAACATGAAAAGTAAAGAAATGAGTCGCCGCCGTTTTTTAGGAACGGCAGCAGCGGCAACCGCCGGGGTAGCCATGTCAGGTGTTTCTACTCCCATTTTCGCCAATTCAAAAGATACATCAGATAAACTTGCCCTTCTTGGTGGAAAGTCTGTGAGAGGAGATAAGAAATGGCAAGGCTGGCCGCAATGGGATGAGAAATTTAATTCCCAAATGAACGAAGTGATGGGCAACCGAGTCTGGTCACGCAGCAAAAAGGTTACCGAATTTGAAAAGAGATGGGCAGAAATAAACGGTTCTAAGCATTGCCTCACCACAGTAAACGGCACCAACGCCTTGAGTGCCGCCTGGATGCAATCAAATATCGGTCCGGGCGATGAGGTGATCTGTTCACCCTACACCTTCAGCGCCTCTATTTTTGGCATCCTCTATAAAGGAGCCATGCCGGTTTTCGCGGACATTGACCCCACTACCTTTCAAATAGATCCGGAACAAATCAAGAAGAAAATTACTCCGCGAACCAAAGGGATCCTCCCGGTACATATCTGCGGATATCCTTCCGATATGCCTACTATTATGAAGATTGCCAAAGAACACAACCTCTTCGTAGTGGAAGACGCTTGTCAGGCTCACCTCGCAGAAATCGGAGGAAAGAAAGTAGGTACATGGGGAGATGCCGGCTGCTTCAGCTTCCAGGCATCGAAAAATCTCCCTATTGGTGAAGGTGGTGGAATCCTGACCGACAACACAGAATATTACGATCGCCTCTATTCCTACCACAATTTCGGTTACGCATCGGGATCGGTATCCGGACAGATCAGTTCCATCACCGCGCTCATTCTGGCAAACAAGATTCGTATGGCTGAATACCAAGCAGTGATAGGATTGTGCCAACTTGAAAAATTGGAAGAACAGCACAAAATCAGGAATGAAAATGGAGCTTACCTGAATGAAAAACTGGCGGCATATCCTGGTGTTTCACCTGTCAAATTACACAAAGGGGCCACTGCTGCCTCCTATTACATTTATGGTATGGTGTACAACGAAGAGAAGATGCAAGGCGTTCCCCGCAAACGGTTCATCGAAGCACTCAATGCGGAAGGTATCCCTGCGGGAACCGGCTACCCGGACGATCCGCTCTATGGACAGCCGATGCTTAAGGAGGTATTCGAATCCGATATTTATAAAAAATTCTACTCGCCAAACGAACTGAACTTTGAAGAGTACAAACGGAAGAATCACTGTCCTGCTTTGATCAAGACTTATAATTCATCTGTCTGGGCTTGGAACGGAGGGCTCATGCTCGGCACAAAATCCGACATGGACGATGTGATCAACGCCGTGGACAAAATCCACAACAATATTGCGAAGCTCAAATAGAACGAGCTTTGTACTATCGCTGAAGATCGATACCTCTTTAGTGTATCTGTAAAATTTAACTATGAAGTATTGAGCCATTCTTGACAATGAGCTCAATACTTCTTTCCAACCATGATCTGAAGTCTCTTATGAAAATCATATCAGACAGAGTAAAATGAACCTACAAAATAAAGCGACCCCATAAACAGACCATCTGCATGAAACTATTCAGTTTAACTATCTTACTGTCATTCTTATTACCCATCCAAAGTATCTATTCATCTGGCATAAATAAAAGTTGGAAAGCAATAGGGGATACCATTGTGCTATTGAACGGACACAATCTCGATAATTGGTATACTTTCATCAAAGATCGAGGCGTTAACAATGATCCAAAACAGGTATTCACCATAAACGAGGAGGGATTTCTCCGTATCAGCGGAGAGGAGTGGGGATGCATTACCTCGGAGAAAGAATTCGAAAACTACAAAATTATTGTAGAATATAAATGGGGAGAGAAGAGCTTTGCTCCCCGTGAAGAGAGAGCCAGAGACAGCGGACTGTTGATACATTCACAAGGAGAAGATGGAGCCTATTCCGGAACGTGGATTTATTCAATCGAATGCAATATCATAGAAGGAGGAACCGGCGACTTTATCGTTGTGGCAGACGGCAGGGAGGAGTTTGCATTGACATGCTTGGTTGCTCCGGAAAAACAAGCCGATGCTTATCAACACCATCCCTATGGCTCTCCGGTCACCATCCATCGGGGAAGAATCAATTGGGCTTTCAGGGATCCGGAGTGGAACAGTGAAAAAGGATTCAGGGGAAAGTATGACATTGAAAATCCGGCAGGAGAATGGAATAGGTTGGAATGCGTCGCATTGGGAGATGAGATCTCTATTTTCTTAAACGGAAGACTTGTCAATCATGCTGTGCATGTATCCCCCAACAGGGGACGAATACAACTTCAATCGGAAGGAGCAGAAATACTCTTCAGGAAAATAGTATTGGTCCCCCTTTCATCGGAATAGTGCGAGAAACCATCTTGCAACGATGAAAAACAATAATATGATAAAAGAGTGACAACCCATTTAATTGTGTATAACATTATGACAACACGAAGAGATTTTATAAAAATGACAGCTGCCGCAGGTGTAGCAGCCAACATCCCCTCTCTTGCTTTTCCTCAGCCAAACCACCATTCTTTCACTGTTTCTCAGGAATCACCCAAAATTTGGGCAAACCTGCTCCACCTGAGCACCAATATGTGGGAGGATCACGCACATATAAAAAAGCTTGTTTTTTGGCCCGATATCATCGAGGAAGAGATTCACAGGGATGACTATGAATGCAAAACCTGTAGAGATGCTGTAGCTTGGGGGCTTAGGGCCTACAGGCCATACCTGGTGCATGATGAGTCGGTGTGGAACAAGATATTGAAACAGATGTCAACTGCCGGCATGAATATGGTCGTCATTGACCTGGGAGATGCCATTCAATATGAAAGCCATCCCGAAATCGCCGTAAAAAATGCATGGAGCACCCAAAAGCTGAAAAAAGAACTGGCCAAAATCCGAAAGCTGGGATTAGAACCCATCCCGAAAATGAATTTTGCCACTACCCACGATGCATGGTTGGGAGAATACTCCAGAATGGTCTCCACCAAAAAATATTATGAAGTATGCCAAAATTTGATCAGTGAAGTGATCGATCTGTTCGATACACCCCGATTCTTCCATCTGGGCATGGATGAAGAGACGGCAGGACATCAGGAATCTTTCGACTATGCCGTGATGCGTCAAAACGACTTGTGGTGGCACGACCTCTATTTCTTTATCGATCAAACGGAAAAGAAAGGCGTTCGTCCATGGGTATGGGCCGATTATGGATGGCGCTATCCTGATTTGTTTTTCAAGAAGATGCCCAAATCGGTATTGCTAAGTAACTGGTATTATGAAAGCAATTTCAACTTGGCAGAAATAAAGGGATCACCCAAAATTCGTGTTGAGTATTATATGAAGCTGGAAGCGGCCGGATATGATCAAATCCCCACAGGAGGTAATTGGCTTATGGATGACTGTATGGAAGCAACTGTTAATTTTTGCAAGTCAAATATCGACCCGTCAAGATTACTCGGATTTATGACCACAACATGGATACCTACACTCCCCCTTTGTCTTGAAGATCATCTCAAGGCTGTAGATCAAGTGGAGCATGCGAAAAAGAGGTTTTATAAATAGTCGAATTCCCTCCTTTTCGTTTTCAAATTGACTGTTCCACATATAATCTGAGAAAAACCGAGGTGGCTTGAGAATATTATCGTGCTCTGATGGAAAGAAATCTCCGTGAGACGTCTTTTGAGGATACTATTTCGCAAATAACTACCACACATGATTTCAATGAGCTATATTTGTGATTGAGTAATAGATACTGCATCCTGAAATATTATGAAGAGAATAGATTTATTGATGATTGCCTCCTCTTTTTTCATATTGGCCGCCTGCTCGGGAGCTGCGGAGCAATCCCCTGCCGGGCTGAAATGGAAATTTGAGGATGGCTGGGCCTTACAAAAAGTGGGGTCAGGCGATAGGTTTGAAAAGTTTTTTGCTATCGGGAGCTGGCACCTACCCGGCTACACCTTTACCGACTCCGCGGAAATGGATGGGCAGGATTATGAGAAGAATGCCGCTCTTTTTAAAGAACGGAGCGCTCCTTTCAACATGGTATTTATGACTCCCGGGCTTCAAAAAGAGTATATGTCTGATATAATACATATACTCAACCCCTTCTCCCCTATCCTCCACCGATACATAGACCAAGCTACCGGTTTACCCAAAGGGAAAGACAAAGCCTATTACCGAAGCCAGTATATGAAAAGTGTGGTGGACAGCCCCGAGTTTGAGGCATACCTCGACGCGGAGATCCAAAAGATATTGGAAACACTCCCCAACGATCAATATATCTATTCACATATCGACGAGATTGCGTTGGGAGGAGTCAGTAAATGGGCTATTCCACCATCCATGGGAGCAAAAATCTATGAAAGAGTGAAGTTTAACGACCCGAATGCGCTTGTTTTCGTCGATTTATTAGGTCACTGCAAAGGGAGCACTTATTTATTTGAGGAGAACTACCTGCAAACCCATGACAGCCTCCCCAAAGATCCTCCTTACGAGTTGGTCGATCCGGGAGCCGTAGAGTGCGAAATCCCCCTACTGGGATTCTACCAGGCCCACAACGGTCTTCCTGTGTACCAATTCAATAACGGTAAATATTCTTATACAGAATATGATTTTGACACTTTAAAATCTCTTTGGTATGAGAATACAAAATTGATTGCATCAGGATATAAAGGAAACGGAGATCTGTTCGGGATCAATGCGTTTCGTGATTTCTTCGCCCATCCGGTGTTATCGGGCATCACAGTAGATGCGCTGAAGGAGGGATTGGGAGCAGAGGTGCCCATATGGCTCTATTTTGATGGAAATGGGTATGCAAAACCTTCTACTATGACGCCGGAAAACTATATTGAGATAGTAAAATGTCAAATCTATACCTCGATAATCCATGGAGCGACGGGGATCCTCTTTTGGAATGACTGGAACAAGACACCGGAAGTCTTTGACGTTTTGTTGCCGATGTTGAAAGAATTGAATGACAATTTGCCCATCATCACACTAAAGACAATTGAGAAGAAGGTGGATAATGATTTGCATATCATGATCAAAGAGGATAAAAAAGGGAGAAAACAGATCATAGCTACAAACACAAGTAAAACAGATAAAATAGGAATAGATATTGCCGGGGTTGACAAAAAAGAATTAGAGCCTTTGGAAGTTTATGTTTCGACGATATAGCCGGACTCCATGATAAATTTTATTGGAAGCGAAGGGTATGCAATAAAAAAGAGATTTTCGCAATAATGATAAGAAGAAGTAAACAAGCAATGAATAATCATCAAAAATATATTATTGTATCTATATTTCTTCTTACGTCATGCATAAAATCGGATGTGGAAATCCCGCCGACGGAAATTGAACCACCCATTGAAGAGGAAATAACCGATATCACTTATACGGCTGCCATCGATCCGGATAAAATAACACGAAATTCGGCAGGGATCTCATTTACTCCTACCAACCGGTTAAGAGAATGGGGGGTCTATTATAGTGAAACAGAAGCGACGATAAATGATCCGGTAAAAAGGGAATTTTTAAAAGCAGAGATAACCATTAGCGACCTTCAACCCAAGACAGACTATTATATTCTCCCTTATGTGAAGGACAAAAATTACCAAATCACCTATTTAGAGGGAGCCCATTTTAAGACGAAAAACGTACTATCAGGCATAAAAGGCACCTATGCATCTCCTCCAAAATTAGAAAATGGCCGGGTAAATGTCGGCAAATTAATCAATGAACTAAAAGATCTGAATGCCAATACTTACAATTGGTTGATATGGCGTGGCGAAAAAGATTGGGACGATCTGCAGTTATTCCTGCCGCTCGAAAAAAAAAACAAAATCGATGTATGGGTAACCCTCGTTCCCTATTCAGAATCAAAGCCCAAGACCAATTGGTCATCCGAACCGTTCCAGACAGATTATGTGAAATGGGCCGAAGAAATAGCCAAGCTGAGTTTGGAATACCCTAACCTTACGGCATTAAGTATTGATGATTTTGTTGGTTGGAATATGCAGTTTTATACGCCGGAATATACCGCCGAATTCGTACAAGTCATGCGCGATATCAACCCTCTATTGGCTTTCGTGCCCTGCATTTATTATAATTCCCCCAAAACAGTAAATTATTCAGATTATTTGCCCTACTTCGATGGCATTCTGTTTCCCTATAAAGCAGAGTCATCCGGAAAAGAGACGCTAAGCCGGTCGGATCTCCTGGTGAATGAAATAGAGTGGATGCGGACAAAATTCAAAGGATTGCCTCTGATCATCGATATTTATTCGAGTGCCCATTCAAAAGCAGGATCCTCCACGCCATCCTATGTTTCTGAAATGATACAGTTATCAAAAAAACATGGAGACGGATTAATCATCTATACTCATCCTCATCCAACGAATGCCCAAGAGAAGTATATTATTATCAAAGAGGAGTTTTCGAAATAGATCCAGAATAAGACCGCATTTTTCACTATATATGGCGCTTTTTATCTGGCTCTTTTTTTCTTATTATTAAAATATTGTTCATAGCTATGAAGAGGTTATTTATCATTTTTTTCTTTTTTGCCCTGATAGGGGCAGGCATGTCTCATGCACAAGAGATAATCACCACAGAAGGATCACCATTGGAAATTACCGCCGAACCCAATATACAAGTGAAATGGAAAGGGGAAATGCTGCTGTGTAGCGACTCTCTCTCCTGGGCGGCAGGCCAAACCGTGGGAGATCATGCCGAGACCTTTATGGTCACACGTGAAAACGGATGGCAGACTATCAATGTCTGGAACAGCAATAATGTAGCACCCTATCGCAGAGAGATCGGACTATCGCCCGACGGGAAAAAGATGGAATTGACTTTCCAGGTGCACCAGGATGCCCTGATGGAAGAGTATCTCTCGCCACTTATCACCTATAAAATTCTGGTGCCCGCCTCCACATTGGAGAACTCAACTTGGGACGCCTTGACGGGACGGTCGCAGAACGCCCGTTGGAGCAGCGGCCGTTTTGATGCTTCCACACCCGACGGAAATATCACGACCGGAACCCGGTGGATCACCTTCAATACCCCGAAGGGACCCATCACTTTCGATTTCAACCCACACGGGGTGAGCACCTATTATGTGGCAACGATCAATACGATGGTAGCACAATGGACGGTAGCCAAGAAAGGGGAGATGCTGGAGCTCTCCTTTTCCACAGCCGCCACCCATTACGGAGGTGATTTCACCAGTAAATTCACCCTCTTCGAGGGAGATAAAAGCGATTACGCAAGCCATCACGCCGCCACCTATTATCACTATTTCTCCGAACTTCAAAAAGAAAAGCTATACTCTTTCAACGACAAAACGGGGAAAGATTTCACCAACATCGGCGTGGAAGAATATGACCCGGCGAAAGGCTATGGCTGGCAACGTGCCGAAGGACTTTCCATCGCAGGAAGGGATCAATCAGGTGCTTTATACGCATCCTGCTCCTCAACAAGTCCCAACACCTTTATCACCGAAGGATTGCGCCCGGGACTATACCTTATCACCATCAAGACCAGTGCGTTGAAGAGAAAGGAAGGACCATTCGACCTTTCACTCAATGGTGAGGATATTTATCATGCCGTGGAGGTGGACAAGGGCAAGGTGGCCTATATGACCTTTGTAAGGTGGATAGAGGAGGGCAGAGCCGAGGTAGGCTTTAAAGGAGACTGGGCAGCCAGTGTCATCGGATTCCAGCTTTTCATGCACCGCGAAGAGGATTTCCAATTCCGACGGGGAAACTGGCTGAAGAAAGATGGTTTTTGCCCCGGCATCCTCTTCGCCAATTATTACGACACGCCACCGGTCTATGGGAAAGCACTCACTTTCGCCTCTCTTGCGGGGGAGATTGAGGAGGCATCGCAGATTCCGTCATTACCGGAGTTGGGCACGGCATTGCCCGACCAGCAGGCGGACGAGCTGGCCTGGCGGTTCAATAGCCCGCTGGGAACCATGGGACCCGACAACTGGGGTACCTTCAATGAATTCAACACGCCTGCCAAAATAGAAAAACGATTGGACCAGATTAAAGCCGGCGGTGTAAATGCGGTGATACTGAATGGCCTCCTTTCAAGGCATACCTATGCCGCACATTTGCCACGGGTGGAAAAGAATATCGGGAAAACCGTGGAAATAGCACACCGGAAGGGAATGAAGATCATCGACCACCAAGATCTGACAATAATATGGAATGCCGATATGGGATTCCGGTTCCTGGCCGCGAACCCCGGTTATCTACAGTATAACCACACCAATGGATTGCCCACATGGGGATTATGTCCCGTTAACCCCGATTTTAAATATGGATACTTCTTCCCTTATATCTCCGACCATATCCAAAATACCCAAATCGATGGCCTCATGTTAGACGAGACAGTATTCCACTATGCCAATTTCTGCAGTTGCCCTCACTGTAGGGAATCCTTCCATCAAATCTCCGGACTGGTACTGCCGGATGATGAGACCAGTCCGTTATTACACGATAAATCCTCAAAATTATGGAAGACCTGGATTGAGGGGCGCAAACATGCCATGGCACAATGGAGAATCGACCTGAGCGACCTCACCCACACCATCAACCCCTATTTCTCTAACTTAGAATATTATTCCGAAGGGGGATTCTTAGCCAATGCCGCTTCATACGGGCAGGGAGGAGACCTCCCCTTGAGCGCCAGGTCGAAAGACTTCTTGGGGACCGAGATCATGAGCCGCGACGTGTGGGACGATTATCGCTATAATTTTACCAGTCGCAATATGTATAACAGCCTCAGGGAAACCTATGGATCACCTATCTTCGGATTGGTATATCCCGCCGGCGTATTTAATTATGCCCTTATCGGATGGGCGATGAACAATATGTTCGGGCAGGTGACCTGGTCCATGGTCGATTTTGAGGGGAAAGAAAAGATGAATCCATATACCGGCTGGAAAGAGGATATGAACAAGGTTACTTCCGCCCCCTATACCGATATCGCGGTGATCTTTTCACGATCGACAAGGGACTGGTCGGAGAAGAACACGGGAAACTATCCCAAAGAGATCATGGGGACCGGCCAGCTCCTGGCATCAAAGCATATACCCCACACCTTTATCTTGGACGACGCGATCCCTGAACAGGATATCTCGAGATTCAGGGTTCTACTGGCGCCGGGAATGGATTGTGTCTCGGAGGAACAGGAGCGGGTTTTGACACAATTTATCCGGGACGGCGGAACCCTGTTCCTTACAGGCGAGGCCGGAACGCTCACGCCATTCGGTGAGGGCAGGGACAAAAGGGCTTTCGGCGATATCCTCACCGGAAGCAAGCTTGCCGAAGCCGGGAAGACTGATTGGGTAGAAGTGAAATATGGCAAGGGAAAGGTGGTATATGCAGCAGGCAAAAGCTTGATCAATGAATTCTGCCCTTCAATCAGGGAGACCGGAATGGTCTACCGCTTTGACCCCGACCCGAAAATAACCGCGCTCAACGAGAAAATATTAAGGCATACGATTGGAACGATAATGCTCGAACCCATATCTATTCCTTCCAAAGTGCTTGTGACAGCATACAAGGACAAGGCAAAGGAAAGGAATAGCGTAATGGTGCATCTGCTGAATGCCACGGGAGTGAAAGTGAAGCACGGCGACAATCTTCCCCTGCCCGATCCTGAATGGGAACCGATAAGGGAGGAGATGAGTTTTGAAATTACAATGCCTTCCCTCAAAAAGGCTTATTATGCATCGCCTGACACTGAAGGGCACAAAAAAGTCGACTTCCGGAAAACAGGGAAAAACCGGTATAAAGTCACCCTGCCCGCCGGAACTGTGGATAAGTATGGTATTGTCTATCTTCTTCAGAAATGATATATGAACCCC
>JAAYFR010000002.1 GCA_012728155.1 Bacteroidales bacterium
ATACTATACTGTCGCTGCGAAATGCAAATATAGAACTTATTTGTGGATATAGGGAGAAATATTAATATAAAGATTGAAAAAAAATGTCAGATATCTTTATTCTAAGATGAGGGTCATATCCATATAAATGGGCAGATGGTCGCTGAACCCACCTATATAACGAGGGCCCAAATTGGTGCGGTAAGGCTTCTTTCCATAATATTTCTCATCATCCTCCAACAGGAAATCGGCTTTAAAAATGTGTGCTTCATTACCTTTTACCTGGATACTGTTCCCTTCTGTCAAAAGGTTCCCGCTGACGATAAACTGATCGAGGATATCCCACTTCCCCTGATATTTGTAGGTGCCGAAGTCCGGTTCTTTGATGCGGTGGAGAAAGAGATTGTATAACTGCTCATTCTTAAGCGGCGAGCGAATACTCCTTGCTCCCACTACCCGGGAGATACTCTTATTGGTGGGGTAATCGTTGAAATCACCCATAATGATGATATGGGCACTCTCCCGGATGGCAAACAGACTGTCGACTTTGTTTCTCAGGAGAGTCGCCACCTCTATCCGTGCTGGTTCACTCTCCCGCTGTCCACCGCTACGTGAGGGGAAGTGGCAGACAAATATGTCGAGGATATTGCCGTTGAGCATCTCTCCCGTGACATGGAGAATATTGCGTGTCGGTCTGTTTTTTTTTCGTTTGAACTTTATCTCATATTCACTGATTTGCAAGGGCTTGAATTGATGACGTTGATAGAGAAGTGCTACATCAATTCCCCGGTCATCAGGCGAATCGGTGACAATGAAATCATAACCCTGTACCCGTAGGGGAGATCTTTTCGTGAGATCGAAAAGGACCGAGTCGTTCTCTACCTCACATAACCCTACCAGGGTAGGGGATTGCATACCGCCGACAGCGGTAATTACACGGCTGATATTGCGCAGCTTTTCCCAATATTTCCACGGTGTCCACCGCATAAAACCATCCGGCAGGAAGTCGTTGTCTTCCTTTTCGGGATCATCATGGGTGTCGAACAGATTTTCCACGTTGTAGAACATAATACGGAAGTTGTCTTGTGCAACCACTTCCGTAATATGGATAATCAGTAAGAAACCGACAATGACGAAATTGCGCATTATTTCCGGGTTTTAATGCTTCTCCGGCAAGTTTTCCAGGATTTTCACCAGGAAATCCCAGAATTTGGGCACGGAAGAGATCTTCATTTGTTCGTCGGGCGAATGTACATCTGTCATGTCCGGCCCGATCGAAATCATGTCGAGATGGGGATATTTCTCGAGGAACAACCCACATTCGAGACCGGCATGGATCGCCTTTACCTTGGGACTTTTGCCGAATAGTGCTTCGTACTCCTTTTGCGCATGTTTCAGTATGTCGGAATCGGGATTGGGTTGCCATCCCGGATATCCGGCGTTGTGGGTAATCTTGGCGCCGGCCAGTTCAAATACCGATGCAACCATATTCACCACATACTCTTTCTGCGACTCTACGGAGCTGCGCTGACTGGTGCCGACCTCGATCAGCTGATGGTCGATCATCTTCACGGCAGCCAAATTGGTGGAGGTCTCCACCAGCCCCTGAATCTCGTGACTCATGCCAATAACACCATGGGGGCAAGCATACAATGCGTTGATCAGTCGCTCGGTGGTTTTTTTATTGATCACTTTCGACGGAATTTGTGCCGACTCAAGTTGTATGTTGAGACCGGGATCGGTCTGCCGGTATTCCTCCTGTACCTGAGCCAGGAATGTGTTTAGTTTTACCCGTATATCCTCTTTGTACCTCTCTTTTACACCCAATAGTGCGTGCGCTTCACGGGGGATGGCGTTGTGTAAATTCCCTCCCCCTATCTCGGAGAGGAGCATACCATATTTTTTCTTTGCGATGGAATGTAAAAAGCGGGTGAGTATCTTGTTGGCATTGCCCAGCTTTTTGTCGATATCACTGCCCGAATGTCCTCCGCGCAACCCTTTTACCTGCACCGTGAACCAGAAATAGTTCTTTGGCACATCTTTTTCCTTGTATTTGAAATAGGCTTTTGTTCCTTTTCCTCCGGAACATCCTATATATATTTCACCCTCCTCCTCTGTGTCGAGATTGATCAGGATATTCCCTGTGAGGAGATCTTTGTCGAGCATATAGGCACCTGTCAATCCTGTCTCTTCGTCTACGGTGAAAAGTGCTTCGATCTTGCCATGGCTGATATCGTCGGCAGCCAACAAAGCCAATTGGGCAGCTACTCCTATACCATTGTCGGCTCCCAGCGTGGTGCCCTTCGCTTTTATCCAATCGCCATCAATAATTGTCTCGATGGGGTCATTGTCGAAATCGTGTGTTATATCTGAGTTTTTTTCGCAGACCATATCCACATGCGATTGCAGGATTACCGTGGGAACATTCTCTTTGCCTGGAGTGGCTGGCTTGGTTATCAGTATATTGCCGGCTTTATCCTGTTTTGCCTCGAGGTTGTGTTGGCGGGCAAAATCGAGCAGATAGGCGAGGACTCTCTCCTCTTTTTTGGAGGGTCTTGGAATTTGTGTGATCTGGTGGAAATAGTTCCAGATGGCGGAAGGTTGTAATTCTGTTATCGTCATATCATTTAAATTTAGATAGCTTATAGAGTAGGTAAAAGTACAAGAAAATCGGAGGACAAACAAAAAAAAGTATCTTTAACCCGAAAAAATGTGATTTAATTGGCTAATTAGACTATCTTTGCGGTGCCCAAAAATATCATTATGATAAAAGTATTTATTATTGGCTCTCTCATCCTGTTTGTCGCTATCCTGTTGATGGGAATACCTGTTTTCTTTACGAAGAAAAGAGAGTTCCCCAGCCTCCATATAGGAGATAGTAAACCGTTACAGAAGAAAGGGATCCATTGTGCCACATCTCAGGATATGGAGATGAGAAGAAGAGAAAGCCCGATAGAAAAAATGTTGAAATCAGAAAATATTTAAATCGTTCAAAAATGAAGAATTCTACTCTTTACACCGCCGGCGGCGTGTTGGCGGTCGCAATCATTATTCTTTACATCTTGCATTTTACATCCAAACCATTTGTCAACGGATCCTCCGGTAAAGATCTCTCCGCCTTATTGAAAGACTCAGCGATCACATTGCCTATCGGTTATGTGAATGTGGACTCTTTGCTGATGAATTACAATTTTGCCAAGGATCTCAATGAATCACTTTTGAGAAAACAGGAGAATACCCGTGCCACACTGAATCAGAGAGAAGGACAGATCCGCTCTGCCGTTGCCGATTTTGAGCGGAAGGTGCAAAATAACGCTTTCCTGACCAACGAAAGGGCGCAACAGGAACAAAACCGTATTATGCAGATGGATCAGGAATATCAACAGTTGGCAGAACGATTGACTCAGGAGTTCCTGCTGGAACAGGAGAAATTAAACCTCCAGATGGAGGATACCATCAGAGCCAGAATGAAAGAGTTCAACCTGGACAAGCATTATGAAGTTATATTCAGTAACAGAACTACCAGTACCATCCTGCTTGCCGATGATAAATATGATATTACCAGTGAAGTGGTCGAATTTTTGAATAGTAAGTACGGCCCCGCCACGGCAACCTCTGCAACAGACCATTAACCGGTTACCCCGGTATGAAAATAGTAGGGAGGGTATGTCACGTTGGTGATCTTACCCTTTTTTTTGTGGTATAGCTCGAATGAAAAAATGGAACATTGGAAAACATATATCGAAAGGCAGAAAGTGGAATACCTGCATACCACTATCCCACCGAAGGCAGCTGCAGATATGATTGTGGTGATTCCCTGCTATAACGAGCCAAACCTTTTTGAGACATTGTACAATCTTTTTTCGTGCGTTCGCCCCGCAGCAAATGTGCTGACACTCGTTGTGGTTAATTCGGGCTTGCTCGCCAGTGAGGAGGTTGTCGACCAGAATAGGGCTTCGGTTAAGGAGATCATCCGGTTTGCGGAGCGTTACAATGAAGATGGATTTGGTTTTTTTTCGTTGCTGTTCGAAGATCTACCACGAAAACATGCCGGAGTGGGGCTGGCACGAAAGATAGGAATGGACCTGGCGGTGGAGCATTTCCTGAGGAATGGGAAACAACGAGGGGTTATTGTCTCCTTGGATGCCGATTGTACCGTGTCACCCAATTTCCTGACAACTATATGGGAGGCTTTTTCTCGTGATAAATCGCTGAATGCCACTATCCACGACTTCCGTCACCGGGTGGAAAAAGAGAGCCCTTTGACAGAGAGTGCCGCAAGGGAGTATGAGGCCTATATCCGTTATTTTCGGGCGATGCTGGAATGGATTGGTTTTCCCTATTATTGGCATACCATTGGCTCTGCATTTGCTGTCTCAGCAGGTGCTTATGTGCGTGTAGGAGGTATGGGAAGGCAACAGGGAGGCGAAGATTTTTACTTCTTACAGAAGATATTTGCGTTGGGAAATATCAGAGAGCTAAAAGAGACCCGGGTCTTTCATTTGGCGCGTCTCTCCGATCGGGTTCCTTTTGGTACCGGTCCCTCATTACAGAAAATTATGGATGAGCCGGCAGGAAGTGAGAGGGCCTATTCGGAAAGAGCATTTCGGGAGCTGAAGCAGCTCTTCGACATGATCAACGACTTCAGGGGAAATGACGACCAGTTGGTGGAGAGGATGATAGTGACATTGCACCCATCACTGCAACAATTCTTGAAGGAGATGGATTTCTCAACGCTTATCAGAGAGTGTAATCAGAACAGTGCCTCTCCAACAACATTCCGGAAACGTTTCTTTCACCATTTCAACGCTTTTCGGATTATCAAATACCTGAATCAGGCCCATCCCGATCCATTCCCATATGAGAATTTTGCGGGGTTGGTTGATAAATATTAGTTCTATTTCTCTATTTGGTCGATTTTTTGTATTTTTGTGTACGAAGTGTAAGCTATCCCTTTCATAATTCTAAAATAAAGCGTTATGGCAATACTTAGTGGAGTTGAAATAATCAGTGCTTTTCTGGTCCTGTTTGCGATTATCGATGTGACAGGGTCGGTACCCATTTTTCTGAATCTGAAAAGTCAACAGAAAACGATCCATCCCGAGAAGGCGGCGCTCTACTCATTCTTGGTCTTGGTGGGATTCCTTTTTGTGGGGGAATGGATACTGAAACTTTTCCAACTCGATATCTCTGCCTTTGCGGTGGCCGGGGCGGTGGTGCTGCTCATCATCTCCATTGAGATGATTTTTGGTGTGGAGATTTTCAAAAACGATAACAGCACTGCCGATATCTCCTCTACATTGTTTCCGGTAGTATTCCCGCTGATTGCCGGCCCGGGGAGTTTTACGACCCTGCTTTCAATGCGTGCCGAATTCCATGTGGTGAATATCATTATCGCACTAATCCTGAATATGGTGATTGTATATCTTGTGCTGAGATACCTCGATCTGGTGAAAAAGATCTTGGGAGAGAGTGGGGCATATATCCTCCGCAAGTTCTTTGGAGTGATCCTGATGGCCATATCGGTGAAACTGCTTACCTCCAATCTCTCAGCACTTATCGCCACAGTGAGTGTGACTGCCGGATAATGGGGTGATGTCACCCTTTTTACCGTTTTTTCTATTTCTATACGACCCAAAGTAGCAAAAAAAGAGCTATATTTGCAGGTCGAAAATCTTGATGCCCTTTTACGGAAATCAGGTTATTTTTCCATCAATTGGGATGTTCAAATTAATCTATTTATAAAATTCAACAACATGAGAATTGTAAGTGTTTTAGGACGGGAGATTTTGGATTCAAGAGGTAATCCGACCGTCGAAGTGGATGTGTTGACAGAATCCGGCGCATTTGGACGTGCCGCTGTTCCGTCGGGTGCCTCCACAGGTGAGAACGAAGCGTTGGAACTCCGCGACGGAGATAAGAGCCGCTATCTTGGAAAAGGGGTGCTGAAAGCGGTGGCAAATATCAACGATACTATCGCACCGGACCTGTTGGGAATGAATGTGTTGGAGCAAACCCAGATCGACGCCAGACTGCTTGAATTGGATGGTACGAAAACAAAATCGAACCTTGGCGCAAATGCACTGTTGGGGGTATCCCTTGCAGTAGCCAAGGCGGCTGCCAATTATCTCGGCCTGCCGCTTTACCGTTATATCGGTGGAACCAATACCTATGTATTGCCGGTACCAATGATGAATATCATCAACGGTGGTTCTCATTCCGATGCGCCTATCGCTTTCCAGGAATTTATGATCCGCCCTGTAGGCGCTAATTCTTTCAAGGAAGGGTTGCGTATGGGTGCGGAGGTGTTCCATGCATTGAAGAAAGTGCTTCACGATAAAGGCCTCAGTACTGCGGTAGGTGATGAGGGTGGTTTCGCTCCCAATCTGAGCGGAGGAACCGAAGAGGCGTTGGAGTCCATCTTGACTGCTATCAGGAATGCAGGCTACGAACCGGGTAAGGATGTGATGATCGGACTCGACTGTGCCGCTTCCGAATTCTACAAAGATGGTGTATATGACTATGCCAAATTTGAAGGACCGAACGGTAAAAAACGTTCACTTGCAGAGCAGGTTGCTTACCTCGAAGAGCTGATCACCAAATATCCTATCGACTCAATCGAAGATGGTATGAGTGAGAACGACTGGGAAGGGTGGAAATTGCTGACCGACAAAATCGGTGACAAATGCCAGTTGGTGGGTGACGACCTGTTCGTAACCAATGTAGAGTTCCTTGAAAGAGGTATCAAAGAGGGTTGCGGAAACTCTATCCTGATCAAGGTGAACCAGATTGGAACGCTTACCGAAACACTGAATGCTATTGAAATGGCGCACAGAAATGGTTATACCAGCGTGACCTCCCACCGTTCAGGTGAAACGGAAGATGCTACTATCGCCGACATCTCTGTGGCAACCAACGCCGGACAGATCAAAACCGGTTCACTGAGCCGTTCAGACCGTATGGCGAAGTACAACCAGTTGCTCCGCATCGAAGAGGAGTTGGGCGACCGTGCCGTGTACGGTTACAAGAAGATCAGATGATATTTTTTGGATATTTTTTTTGATACAAACTACAACAACAAAAGCCATCTTTCGGGATGGCTTTTGTGCTTCTATAATTCATTCCGACCGACTTGTTAATTTCGTCCCAATTTGACTTCCAGCTTTGTGAGTTTGTCTCGGTTCTTCTGGATGCTCTTCTCCAGTTTTTAAATTTGATCTTCGTTTTTTGTGACTTTGGAATCGGCTTTATTGGCAGACTTGGCCTTTGACTCAGCTTCTTTTGCTGCTTTCTTTGCTTTTTTGGCCTTACTCTTACTGTCGATATCCTTACTCAGCGATTTGGCCGAAACGAGCATGATAACTGTTCTTACGCGAGTTCATGACTAAAAAGCGAGCTCCATCCGATGCCATTGGATATAAATAATTTTAGTCGTATGAAAGTGGTAACTACGGGTTTTTCTGAAAACTATACTCTGCGATCGGTCATTAAATTTGGATAGTGATGTGAAATATTATACCTTTACTATCACTGTCGAAATTAAAGACATAGGCGAAAGATCAGACGGGAGAATTAACTTGTTAATAATTATTGTTGTAAAATATGAAACGATTCTGGATTTGTAGTATAGCATATATTTTGTTGTTTTCTTCACTAATGGCAAGTTCGGATAAGAAAGCCGAGTGGTTCAAGGAGGCTAAATTTGGCATGTTCATTCATTGGGGCTTATACTCTATATTGGGAGGGACATATAATGGTCATACGATGCCGGATACTACTTATGCGAATGGGAGAAGCTGGTATGCTGAATGGATCCAGACCCGTTTAGAGATTCCCGGTGAAGAATATAGGCAACTGGCTTCTCAATTTGATCCGGTCAATTTTGATGCCGACAGTTGGATTAAAGAGGCTAAAAATGCAGGGATGAAGTATTTCGTGATCACCTCCAAGCATCACGATGGTTTTGCGTTATGGGATTCCAAAGTTTCCGACTTTAATATCATGCATACTCCTTTCAAGCGAGATGTCATAGCCGAGTTGGTGGAGGCGTGTAAGAAATATGGTCTTAAGTATGGTTTTTATTACTCCCATTGGCAAGATTGGGAATATCCGGGAGGGGCGCTTGCATACTGGTATGGGTGGACTCCCGACGAACAATTTGAGAAGTACTGGCAAGAGAAATCCTTACCCCAGGTAGAAGAATTGATTACCAAATTTGATCCCGATCTGTTATGGTTCGACACTTGGGATGAGAAGACCCATATTACGGATAAACGAAGGGATGAGTTAATCGCTTTGGTGCGCAAACATAGTGATAAATGTCTTATAAACGGTAGGATATCCTATTCAAATCCAGGTGAGAATATTGATTTCTTAGAAATGCATGACAATAATTATCCTGACAAAATACTGGAAAAACCCTGGCAGACTCCAGCCACCATGGCGCATTCGTGGGGATGGCACTCCAATGATTTCAACTGGAAATCAGCAGACCAGATGATCAGTTATTTGGTGAGTAACACTTCAAAGGGAGGCAATTATTTATTGAATATCGGCCCTAAGCCAGATGGGACATTTCCTGTCCCTGCCATACGGCGCTTGAGGGAGATGGGCGCATGGCTTTATGCGAATGGAGAGGCTGTATACGGCGCAAATCCGGTACCGATAGAAGCTCCTGAAAAAGTATATCTTTCTCAAAAGACGATGGATGGAAGGTATTTTCTGTTTATAAGTTTGGCTGATAGGCAACCATCCGTTTCTATTCCCATTCTTGGATCCATTGAAGTTTTTAGCTGTGGAGTGCTTGAGACAGGGCAATCCATCCCATTTGAAAGAAATAACGGAAATATTATTATATCCCTTCCTGATAATTTCTATAAGGATTCATCTATGCAAGTAATCAAATTAGAGATATCGCAGCCAATCGGAAAATAAACTTTCGAATTGGATGATGATTTAAAATCACTATTGTCCGATAAAAAAATAAATTCATAAAGTAAAAGTGCACGGACAAAAATTGGGTTTTCATCCGATGCACTTTTTTGTAGTTTTGTGTTTACTACAAACTACAACAACAAAAGCCATCTTTCGGGATGGCTTTTGTACTTCTATTATTCATTCGGACCGACTTGTTAATCTCGTCCCAATTTGGCTTCCAGCTTTGTGAGTTTGTCTTGGTTCTTCTGGATGCTCTTCTCCAGTTTTTTAATTTGATCTTCGTTTTTTGTGACTTTGGAATCGGCTTTATTGGCTGACTTGGCCTTTGACTCAGCTTGTTTTGCTGCCTTCTTTGCTTTTTTAGCCTTACTCTTACTGTCGATATCCTTACTCAGCGATTTGGCCGAAACGA
>JAAYFR010000393.1 GCA_012728155.1 Bacteroidales bacterium
ATAACTGTTCTCACACAAGAACATGACTAAAAGCGAGTTCCATACGACACCTTTGAATTTTTTCGAAAAGTGAATACAGAGATAAAACTTGTTTTAACTATGTTGAGCGAAGAAAAAATCTAATGAAATTGAAAATAAATAGTTTTAGTCGTATGAAATGGATCAACAGAAACGATAGTGAGGCCAACTATGAAGATCGTAGAGGTAAAAGCAGAAGAAATGCTGCCGTTGGTGGAGTAGGAGTGATTGTTGTGGCAGTAATTGCTTTACTGTTGGGACAAAATCCCTTCGAAGCCTTAGAAATGGTAAACAGTATGGCGCCGGGAAGCTCGTCGGAGGTGGTGGATCCTTCCAGAGCAAATGAGAACGAAGAGTTAAAGGTGCTCACATTAGGTGTCTTTAACAGTGCTAACGATGTATGGCAAGAGATCTTCAAAACACAACTGAAAAAACAATATCAGCCTCCCACTTTAGTTACCTTTACCGATGCAACGGTTACTGAATGTGGTGGAGCCACAGCGGCAGTGGGTCCATTTTACTGTCCGGCCGACCAGAAAATGTATATCGACCTCAATTTCTTTCATCAGTTGAAGTCCGATTTCGGAGCCCAAGGTGATCTTGCCATGGCTTATGTGACTGCCCATGAGGTGGGACAT
Source organism: Bacteroidales bacterium (assembly GCA_012728155.1). Taxonomy (GTDB): domain Bacteria; phylum Bacteroidota; class Bacteroidia; order Bacteroidales; family Dysgonomonadaceae; genus Proteiniphilum. Next base: position 657 of record JAAYFR010000393.1, read on the forward strand.
CATGTGCAGAAGTTGTTGGGTATAATTGATCAGATGAATCAATACCGAGGGAAGATTAGTGAGACAGAATTTAATAAGTTGAACATAAAACTGGAATTGCAGGCCGACTTTCTGGCAGGGGTATGGGTATATCACGCACAGCGGATGAATATGATCCGGCTCGAACCGGGCGATTTGGAATCTGTGATCAGCGCCACTACCGCGGTTGGAGATGACACCATTCAAAAACGTGCGAGAGGGTATACCGTCCCTGATTCATTCACACATGGCACCGCGGCACAACGTACCTACTGGTTTAAAAAAGGAATGCAGACCGGAGATCTCAACCAAGGGGATACTTTTAACGATCCTAATTTGCGTTGAATCATTTAAAAAAAAGAGATTACATTTTCACAATATAAACAATGAGTATTTTGGATTAAACCTATATTATTATGAATTATTTAAATATCAGTGAAAAGAGGTCGGAAAACCGATTTCTCTCAAAGAATTATTCGGCAAGCATATTGCTTTTGTTTTTCCTGTTTTTTTCTCTCTTTACATCCTGTTCGGATGAGCCGGAGGATCACCTCTCTTCTGTGGCTCAACTTGAATCTTTTTCTTTTGGTCCGACTGTCAATAAAGATTTGGAAAAAGTGGCGTTGGGTAAAATATCGGGATCAAATATCACGGCCACAATACCGTACGGTGTATCTCTCGATGGGTTGATCGCTTCGTTCTTCTATTCAGGGGAATCAGTGAAAGTGGGAGATAAAGAACAGAAAAGTGGCGAGACAAAAAATAATTTCGCCACCCCTGTAATCTATAGTGTTTTTGCTGAAGATGGCACAAAAAATGATTATACCGTAACTGTAGCCATAGGTGAAGCACCTGATCCCAAGTTGGAGTCATTTAGCTTCACTCCCGAGTTTAATGAGGAGTTGGAGGAGGTGGTTACCGGTAAAATATCAGGATCGGATGTCACTGTTTCAATTCCTTACAGTGTCTCCGCCAATACTTTGGTGGCTACATTCAGCTATGTTGGTAATTCGGTAAAGGTAGGGGATAAGGAGCAAACCAGTAATGTTACTCCAAACGATTTCAGTGAACCTGTGCTTTACTCTGTCGCCTCTGAAAATGGGAAGACAATCGATTATACGGTAACAGTTACGAAGAATCAGAAACGCATACCCAGAGTCTATATCAATACCGCAGGAGGTGCACCTATTGTTGATAAGGTGAATTATGTGAGTTCAACTGTGCGGGTTGAGGATCTTGATGAATATTATACCGATGGAGTTGAATTTACCGGGGCGGCAGAAGTGAGAGGACGAGGCAACTCTACTTGGGGAATGGACAAGAAACCCTACCGCGTGAAACTGGCAAAAAAAACGTCGCTATTGGGAATGGGAAGTGATAAAAATTGGGCGTTACTTGCCAATCATACCGATAAGACATTGTTGAGAAATATTACTGCTTTTGAGATATCAAAGATTGCGGAAATGAGCTGGACACCTTCATCATATAGTGTGGATTTTTACTTGAATGATGAATATAAGGGTGTTTATGCATTGACGGAGCATGTGAAGGTGTCGAAAGAAAGACTCAATATGGAGCTGGTCACATCTTCCGATAATTCGGGAGAAGCGTTGACAGGCGGCTATTTCCTTGAGTTGGATTTCCATTACGACGAACCCTACAAATTCAAGACCGGTTTGAAAGCGTTGCCTATCATGTTCAAAGATCCGGATGAACCCACAACGGCACAATTTGACTATGTGAAAAATTATTTCAATACAGCCGAGCAAGTTTTATATTCGACAAATTTCAAGGATCCGGTAAATGGCTACCGTAAACATATCGATGTGGAATCGTTTATTAATTACTATATCGTGCAGGAATTGGCCAAAAACGTGGATGGCAATATGCGTGGCAGTTGCTATTTGGCTATCCGCCGTAATGGGAAGATTGAGCAACCCTTGGTATGGGATTTTGATATCGCCTTTGGCAATGCCGACCATATCACTTGGGAGCAAGGGGCAAGTTCACGCGAATGGGATGGCTGGTATATTAAAACCTGCTCACCCTGGTTCGATCGCTTCTTTGAAGACCCCTATTTTGTGTCGGAGTTGAAAAAACGGTGGAACGAATTGAAACCGCAATTGGACGGTATTCCTGATTTTATTCGAGAGCATGCTGTAGCGTTACAGGATGCACAAGCCCGGAATTACGGCATAAAAGCTAACGGTGGTGCAGGGTGGAGTATTACAAAACCGGAATGGAACACTTCCATTATTAGGGGATCCTATAAGGCGGAAGTTGATTATCTGGTGGATTTTGTTGAAAAACGCCTCCAGTGGTTGGATACTAATATAAACGGGCTGTAGATATATTGAGTTCTTTATCCTCAAAAAAAGGGATATTTTATCTGAAAAATAGCTGTTTATTGTAATTGTGAGTGCTGAGTAGATGTTGTATTTTTGCCGTTAAAGTACAGACAGATGTAATTCAGCACTCTTTCTTGTATTATATATCGTTAATCACAGCATACAATTAGGAGGATTCCCTCCTGAAAATAGTTTTATTATGGAAGAGAAAATAACCAATACAACTTTTGAGAATTTAGACCGGGTGAAACTTCAACGGATGCTTCAGATCAAGCAGCAGTACGAAAAAGGTGACCTGTCGGTTGATGAAGCAAAAAGGCGGATGAAAAACGAGGTGGGAAGAATTTCACCCGAAGAGTTTGCTGCCACTGAGCAGCTGCTTAAGGATGAGGATCCCGACGAATGCCGTAACGAGGATGTCCGTACCATGTTGGAGATATTTGAGGGGCTGATTCAACCCGATGACCCCGGTCTTCCGTACGGGCATCCCATAGATGCCTATCTACGGGAGAATAGCAAAATGAAAGAGTTGTTGCTCCAGGGCGATGAACTGGCGCAAAAGCCTTTTATCCTGAATCCCTGGCTGGAGCTGATGGAACAGATCATCCAGTATAAGATACATTTCAGCCGTAAGCAGAACCAGCTTTATTCGGCATTGGAGAGACAAGGGTTCGACCGTCCTTCTACCACGATGTGGGTGTATGATGACGAAATACGTGACGAGATGAATAATGCATTGGATTTGCTAAAGAACGGGAATGCAGATGCAGATTCATTTCTCGGACTCTACAAGCCGATGGCCGTCGACCTGAGGGATCTGATGGAGAAAGAGGAATTGATCCTCTATCCTACATCATTGAAGTTGATCCCCAAAGAGGAATTCGAAGAGATGAAGTCGGGCGACCGGGAGATCGGCTTCTTCCTGATTGATATGCCCGATTATAATCGTCATGGATCGGCTGAGGCGGTGAAACCGGCGGTGTCGGAACAAACCGGTTTGATGGACGACCTGACGGCATTGTTGGCAAAATACGGTCAAAATATAGAGACGGAGACAAAAGACAAGGTCTTAGATGTGGCCGAAGGAAAACTTACTTTGGATCAGATCAATCTTCTCTTCCGTCATTTACCGGTAGATATCTCTTTCGTGGATGAGAACGACCTGGTGAAATTCTATACCGATACCGAACATCGTGTCTTCCCTCGTAGCAAGGGAGTGATCGGAAGAGAGGTGCGTAATTGCCATCCACCCAAAAGCCTCTATTTGGTAGAGGAGATCATCGAGAAATTTCGTAGCGGCGAGCAGAGTAAAGCGGAGTTTTGGATCAACAAGCCGGGACGCTTTATCTATATCGTCTATGTGGCCGTAAGAGACAAGGATGGAACTTTCAGGGGAGTGATGGAGATGATGCAGGATTGCACCCATATCCGACAGCTCGAAGGGGAACGGAG
>JAAYFR010000394.1 GCA_012728155.1 Bacteroidales bacterium
AATGGGCCAGAATAACGTAGTAGGGTTGCGATTGCGCGGCAAATTTGTGCCGTTGCAGGTAACTCCATTTGTCACCAACGGTTTTCAATTTGGTTTTTCTCCCGTTTTCTTCCACTTCGATCATTTCGGGCAATTTGGCTCTTTCGTCCACCATCAGTGTGATGTACACGAATTCGTTGTCGATCAGTCCCTTTACCCGTTCATCCACTAAAACTGTAGCATCCATTTTGTGGCAGTTCACGCATCCGTGTCCTCCGAAGCTGACTAACGCGGGTTTTCCGGTTTGTGCAGCGACAGCCATGCCAGTCTCGTAATCGGTATAAACTGTGTTGAGCGAGACTTCGTTCAATTTAAAATCTTGTGTGGATAGCGGAGGCAGGATAGAACTGATGGGCTTAAGGGGTGCACCCCACAATCCCGGAACAAGGTATAGGGCGAAAGCAAACGAAAAGACGGATAGGAACAGCCGGGGAATAGTCACGTGAGGAACATCGCTGTCGCCATGGAATTTCAGTTTTCCCAGCAGGTAGAATCCCAGGATACCGAAGATAACGATCCACAGAACCAGGAATATGTCGCGGTTGAGAATTCCCCATCCGTTTGACAAATCGGCTACCGACAAGAATTTCATTGAAACGGCTAACACAATGAATCCGAGCACTACCTTCACGGAGTTGAGCCAACTTCCCGATTTCGGAAGCGTTTTCAGCCACGACGGGAAAACAGCGAACAACGTGAACGGTATGGCTAAAGCAATGGCAAAGCCAAGCATTCCGATAGCGGGGGCCAGGTAACTTCCTTGTGTGGCAGCCTCTACAAGCAACCATCCGATGATCGGGCCAGTGCATGAGAAAGAAACCAACGCCAGCGTGAAAGCCATGAAAAAGAGGCTTATCAGGCCTGAGGTGCTGTCTACTTTGCTGTCCATCTTGTTGGTCCACGATGCCGGAAGCACCAGTTCAAACGCTCCCAGGAAAGACATGGCGAAAACGAGCAGCAACGCAAAGAAAATAAGATTGAACACGGCGCTCGTTGCTATGTTGTTAAGTGCGCTTGCTCCGAAAATGGCGGTGATAATAAGACCCAACGCAACGTATATAAAGATGATGGAGGCCCCGTACAGGGTTGCGTCGGCAACGGCTTTTCTACGGACTTTTTTGTTCCTGTTCAGAAAGAAGCTGACGGTGATGGGAATCATCGGCCAAACGCAGGGGGTAAGCAGTGCGGCAAAACCCCACAGCAACCCTTTCAGGAAAATGCTCCAAAGCGATGAGCTGCCGTCGTGTTGTGTGCCAAAAGCGTTCAATTCTTCGGTAACGGGTGTCCAGAGCAACTCTTTGTCAACCGAAATGGGTACTGCTGCCGGTGAGGAAATTAGTGAAGAGTCCTGCGAAAGGTTTCCGGTAGGGAGAACTGCGGTGCCGGGAGCCTCTGTCTCGGATGCTGCGGTTGATGCAGTTGCGGTAACCGTCTTAGGCAGATCCGCCGAGGTAAAAGAAAATTCATTGGGCAGCGGGGGAGTGCAACTCTTATCATCGCAAGCCTGAGCGCGTACATCGCCTGTGATGAGGAAGCTACCTTTGTCGGTAACTTTTATGCGTTGAATGAACCTCGCAGAGTTGTCAAAAGTCCCGATATTCATTTGAAAGACAGGGTCGTACTTAACTGTTGCCTGTTTTCCTGTGGCATTAAAATCACCTACGGCTTCCGCCCCTTTTATTTCATCGAAGTTCAATGAAGTGGGGTAGGGTCCGTTATCGGGAATTTTTGAGTCGTACATATGCCAGCCTCTTTCGATAGTAGCGTCGGCAATCAATTCTACTTCTCCATTACCTGCATCTTTGAGACTGTATTTCCAGCTTATCACATTCTGTGAGAATAGCTGTGCTACAGAAAGCAGAAAAACTAAAGCAAATAGTGTCTTTTTGTTGTTCATCTTAAACGTTTATTTTATTTTGAAGACAAAGATACTAAATATGAACTGATTGAAATTGTGCTAATACCTAATAATTTGAAAAAGATAATTGAGATTTATGTATGTCTTATAAATGTTATTGATATGAATAGGGTAGTTTTTTGAAAAAACGTTCACTCTTTCTTTAATTTTGTAGGAGCGATAAAGATATTTTTGTAATTTTGTCCGATAATGAATCACTGGGGCATTGTCATTTCTAAAGCTTGATTTATCAGGATTTGACCAACAGTGGCTAACTTGAAAGTTTATAAACTTAGGTTAAGAAAATATCATCACATTATATATTCAAAAATTCAATGGATAATAGAATCAAAAAAGTAGTATTGCTCGGATCCGGAGCATTAAAAATCGGTCAGGCAGGTGAATTTGACTATTCCGGTTCACAGGCGTTGAAGGCGTTGAAAGAAGAGGGTATAGAGACAATCCTTGTCAATCCTAATATTGCAACCATTCAAACATCTGAGGGCGTGGCGGACATTGTTTATTTTCTTCCGATCACGCCTTTTTTTGTGGAAAAAGTTATTAAGAAAGAAAAGCCGGATGGGATTTTGCTTGCATTTGGCGGACAGACAGCTTTGAATTGCGGTACAGAACTTTATTTAAACGGTGTACTCGAAAAATATAATGTGGAAGTTCTGGGTACTTCGGTTGACACCATAATGGTGACTGAGGATAGAGACTTATTTGTAAAGAAGCTGAATGAAATTGACGCTAAAACGCCAATTTCTCAAGCGGTGGAGAGTTACGAAGATGCACTAAAGGCAGCTCATGAGATAGGATTTCCTGTAATGGTGCGCTCGGCATACACGCTGGGTGGACTAGGCTCGGGGATTTGCCAAAATGAAAAGGAGTTTAAAACACTGTGTGAAAGCGCACTTTCTTTTTCCAAGCAAATTCTGATTGAAGAGAGTCTGAAAGGATGGAAAGAAATAGAGTTTGAGGTAATACGTGACAAGAACGATCATTGCTTCACGGTTGTACCAATGGAAAATTTCGACCCGCTGGGAATTCATACTGGTGAAAGTATCGTGGTTGCTCCAATCATTACGCTGCGCGATGATCAGATAAAATTGCTTGAAGATGTAGCGGCTAAGGTGGTACGTCATATCGGTATTGTTGGTGAGTGTAATATTCAGTATGCTTTCAACGCCGAGACTAACGAGTACCGAAGTATTGAAATTAATGCTCGTTTGAGTCGATCTTCTGCGTTGGCATCTAAAGCTTCGGGATATCCGCTTGCTTTTGTGGCAACAAAGTTGGCATTAGGCTATACCCTTGATCAGATTGGTGAGATGGGAACAACCAATTCTGCTTATAAGGCTCCAGAGCTTGATTACATGATTGTGAAAATACCACGCTGGGACTTGAGCAAATTTGCCGGTGTAAGTCGTGAAATTGGTTCATCGATGAAATCGGTGGGAGAAATAATGTCTATCGGTCACTCTTTTGAAGAGATTATTCAAAAAGGGTTGCGTATGATTGGACAAGGGATGCACGGATTTGTAGGGAATAGAGATTTGACGTTTGATAATGTTGAGGAGGCTCTTTCAAATCCTACCGATATGAGAATTTTCGCAATTGCTGATGCCTTTGAAAAAGGATACTCGGTTGAGAAAATTGAAGAGCTGACTAAAATCGATCCGTGGTTCCTGGAAAAGCTGGATAATATATATCAATATACACATGTTATCGCTCAATATAATAAGATTGAGGATTTACCAAAAGATGTTTTGAAAGAAGCAAAACGTCTTGGTTTCTCTGACTTTCAGGTTGCTCGGTATGTAGAGCAACATGACGGCGTGATGGATTCTGAGTTGATTCGTGTTCGCGAGTTGAGAAAGAAACTGGGTGTGACACCTGTGGTACGCAGAATAAGCACTGTGGCTTCGGAAAACCCAGACAAAGCAAATTACCTCTATTTTACGTATGGCTCAGATGAAGGTTTTACACCTAAGAAGTCAGATAAAGAGGTTGTTGTTGTTATGGGCTCAGGTGCATATCGCATTGGATCGTCGGTTGAATTTGACTGGTGTTCGGTGAATGCTGTTAACACTGCAAGAGATTTGGGTTATGAGTCGGTGATGATAAATTATAACCCTGAAACTGTTTCAACCGATTACGATATGTGCGACAGACTCTACTTTGATGAGTTGACATTTGAG
>JAAYFR010000395.1 GCA_012728155.1 Bacteroidales bacterium
GACGGTAGTGCGAATACCGTTCGACTTTTTTCTGCCAGTTGACAGATTTATTTTAATTTTTCACTGTTCCTTTTTCCTTTTTTCTTTTATCTATCCATAGGTATATTATTTTTTTAATAGTTTTAGCTTTTATAAATATATATTAGTTTTCCCTCTTTCTTATATTTAGTGCCCGAGATGAGTGTTAAAGCCATCATCACATTATCCAAATTATCGGATAAAATAATTTTGCCAGTGCATGTAAGTCCCTGAAAAGAAACGTCATCACCATAACTGAATGAGAGGTTATAATATCTTTCTATCTGTTTGAGCGCTTCGATTACAGGTGTGTCTTCAAAGGTGAGGTATCCATCTTTCCAACTGATAAATGAGGTTACATCCACTTCCTGGGTATGAAAAATACCGTTTTCAGAGTAAATGGCTTGCTCATTAGGCGATAATCGTAATTCATGAGTGTTGGATTGCAGGCCCACACTCCCTTCAATCAGCACAACCGACGAAGATGAATTGGAATAGGAGGATACATTGAACTTGGTGCCGTACACTTTTATGTCGTAACCGGACGTATGTACATAGAATGGTTTGTTGTTATCGGGTGCTACTTCTATATACATTTCACCGGAAAGATCTATTTCCCGGGTATTTTCTGTAAAGGCAGAGGGAAATTCCAGTGTAGATCCTGAATTTAGCCATACTTGGGTCCCATCGGACAAAACTACTTTGGACCTTTTCCCATAAGGTACAACCAACCTATTCATGGTGTGCTGCACAATATGTATTTCTTCGGTTTCTGCATCTTCCCTCTTTATTTGTGCAGTTTGATTACCATCAATCTGTATATCCACATTGCTTTGGAAGGTGGCGGTTCTGTTGCCGGTAATAAATTGAATATCTTCCGATTCCAACTCATTTCCCACAATATACTCTGAAGAGGTTATCATTTCCTCGCTGTTGCGGTTTATCTCTTTATGGATATATAATACCGATATAATTAGTACAGCAGCACAAGCCGCAGCAATATAGGAGAAACGATGTAACTTGCGTTTGCGGTTATAGCTGTTGAGTGATTGTTCCAAACGATGGATCGCCTCTTGTCTCTTTTCTGGCCGCATTTTAAACGATGATATATCTATATTTTTAAAATGTTTCTCGGCCAGTAAGATATCATCCTTTTCAGTAGGGTGTTGCTGCAGGTATTCATCCCAATATCTGTCCAGCTCATCGGTAGGGGATATTTTCCATTCGATGAACTTTTCTTCTTTAAGAAACCGGGTAAAGCTATTTTCTGTTTTTAATTGCATAGATCTACGTCGCCTGTTTTTTAATCCTTTTACAGGATATCTATATAATCAAGACGAACATCGAGTGAAAATATCATCACTATTTTGAAGAGACATTAAATTTACATGAAATTTAACTAAAAAGAGAGATTGTTTTGAGGTATTCTATTTGTCGAGTCTATTCTTGGGCATTATTCAATTCAAACAGTCACTTTATCAGTAACAAAAGCAGAGCAATTGGTAGCGAAGATTTTTTTAGTCTGTTGATTGACTTACTGATCAGGTTGCGGCAGGCGGCCACCGAAATCTGCATGATCTCTGCAATCTCTTCGTAACTCTGTTCCTTGATATAACGGAGATAGACAATTTCCCGTTGGCGGTTGGTCAGCCTGTTCAGCACTTTCTCTACTTTTAGGCAGATCTCCTTTGCATCCTCTTCCATGATCAGTTCATCCTCTACAGTTACATATAGCTGAAAAGGGAGTGTCTCTAGCAGGTCATGTTGATTGGTGAAGGGTGACGTATCTTCCCTATTGGTTTTTTTTATATCTATCAATTTGTTCCTTAACGACCTGAAGAGGTATGACTTCAGGTTATCTATCTCATTCAGAGAGGAATGATGGATGCACAATTTATAGAAGATATCGTGAATAGCATCCATCGCCATCTGTTCATCGAAACCTAAATGCAAGGCATACGAATAGAGGCTATCCAAGTATTCTTTGTATGTATGTGCAATATTTGAAAATTGAATCATTCTCTTTTGAGATTTCAATGGAACGTTTTGTTAAGCTGAATGGGCAGAGAGCAAGGTCAATTGCACAACGCCACAACGAAGAACAGTCTAACTTAAATAAACGGTTGTACAAAATAATGAAAAAAAATAGTATAAAAGAAATATATTAGAAGAAATCAAAAAAAATAAACGTTTCCTGTTACAAAATAAATTGTGTAGTTTTGTATAAGAAAGGAGATGATAGTATGAGTAATAACAAAGTAATAGTGACTATTGAGGTTAACTTTATATGAGACCATTTCTGTACCAGATAGCGGAACTCTTTTATACACAATATGGCAACCAGTTGTACCGCCATACGTTTGTGTTTCCCAACCGGCGGGCTGGCCTCTTCTTCCAGAAATACCTTGCCGAGATTGCCGGGAAGCCGCTTTTTTCTCCCTCTGTAATCACCATCCAAGAGCTTTTTGCTTCCTTTTCTTCTTACCTCCTTGCTGATAAAATTGAAATGTTGGTAATGCTCTACGATCATTTTGGGAAGGTCAGCAGTTCCGATGAGTCGTTCGACGATTTCCTCTATTGGGGGGAGATGTTGTTGAACGACTTCAATGAGGTGGATAAGTATATGGTGGACGTCAAACAGCTATTCCGTAATGTGCATGAATTCAAGTCGATGGATGATGACTTGACCCATCTTTCGGAAAAACAAAAGGAGGCTATCCGACGTTTCTGGACCAATTTCATGCCGGTAGGGGAGAGCCAGACCAAGAAGAAGTTCCAGGAGACATGGCAGATATTGTATGAACTCTACTCCTCTTTTCGGTCGGAATTAGAAGAAAAAGGAGTCGCCTATGAAGGGATGATGTTCCGTGAGGTGGCAGAACGTGCCAAGGCGGGGGAGTTGGATTTTAGGGAAAACGAGGTTGGTTTGGATAGAGAGGGAATTCCGGAGGAAGGGGAGAAAGAAGGAGGTCGGCAATCGTCCAATTATGTTTTTGTCGGATTAAATGCGTTGACTCCGGCAGAAACAGTACTACTCGAAAATATGAAAAACCGGGGGGTTGCCGATTTCTATTGGGATTATGATTCTCCACAGGTGAGTGATTCCCAAAACCGGGCTTCGCTGTGGGTGAAAGAAAATCTGCAGCGCTTCCCGTCGAAATTTATGTGGAAGGAGGATGATGACGCAGGGGAGAAATCTTTGAAC
>JAAYFR010000396.1 GCA_012728155.1 Bacteroidales bacterium
TCAGCCCCTTGACCGGATATCTGAGGAAACTTGCCTTTCGTACCTGTCTTTGAAAGGAACGCGCAACGGTACTGCCACAAGCTATTGGTTCTGCATATACTCGGCAATTAATGGATTGTATCAATGGGGCATGGCACGAGGGTATGCGGAGCATTGCCCATTGCCAAAATATAAACCACAAGAGCCGGAGGCTTTTAAGCCATACATATACACTATGGAGGAACTCAATAGAATTTTTGGGGCAGCATTGACATACAGGAAACGCTTTAACATAGAATATCCCATAGTGATACAAACCATGCTGAAAGTCATTTGCTTCCTCGGGCTTCGGCCGAGCGAAGCGGTAAACCTTCATATTGATGATATTGACCTGGCCAACGGGCTTGTTATCATCAGGGAGACAAAGTTCTATAAAAGCCGCATGGTTCCCGTCAGTGAGCCTGTAATGAAAATCATAAGGGAGTATCTCTCCTGGCGTTCTGAAAAAGTCAGGAACACAAAGGCTTCCGGGAATCATTTGTTCATGGACAAGAGGGCCCGGCATGTGAAGCTTACGACATTACAGCAGGCATTCCGGATCATATGTGATAAAGCTCACGTCCATCGATTTGATACGACCCGTTGTGATGTCAGGTTACAGGACCTGCGGCATACGTTTGCGACAAACAGGGTGGCACAATGGTATAATGAAGGATTGGATGTTCAAGTGTTGCTTCCTGCCTTGTCAACCTATCTTGGGCATTGCAACCTTGACAGCACGGCAGTGTATATAACCCTTACGGATAATATATTATGTGAAGCCGGCAATAAATTTAAATCCTACGTTGATATATGAAGAAGACCGATAAAGAATGGGTGGGATACTGGCTCAAGCGCTACCTTCAGGAGTATATGCCTGTTATCCGGAACTTGTCCCGTAATACTATAACAAGCTATAGGGACGCCCTTCACCAGTTACTCGTGTATGCCGCAACCAAAGGGTATTCAATTGACTCCCTCAGGGTAGAAGAAATAACCGACACTTTGGTCTGTGACTTTCTATCACATCTTGAATCCGCCAAATGCTGCTCGATACCAACAAGGAATCAAAGATTGGCGGCAATCCACAGCCTTGCAGAATATATTGCGACATCTGATCCCCAGTATGTCCACTGGTTCCAAAAGTTGAAATCAATCCCTGTCAAGCGGAATGTCCCGAGGGAAATCAACGGAAGGGCTGTACCCAGGATCATGTACCTCGAGAAAGACGAAATGAAAGCTTTGCTCGACGCACCGGATAGAAAAACAGGACAAGGTTCCCGGGACTACGCACTCCTGATGTTCCTGTATAATACGGGAGCCCGCGCCTCTGAAGTGGCAAGTCTGACGATAGGCAATCTTGAAACAGGATCTTCCGGACAAATGCCAAAGGTGACAATACTCGGAAAAGGGAATAAGACAAGAGTCTGCCCTCTTTGGGAAAGTACGGTCAAATTATTGCTTCCGCTTATTGACAGATCAAAAGATGAATACTTGTTCCTGAACAGGTATAACGAGCCGATAACAAGGTTCGGAATCTATGAGATGGTCTCAAGGCATGCCGCAAAAGCTTCATTGGTAATGCCTTCAATGGCAAGCAAGAATGTAAGCCCTCACATAATCAGGCACTCGACGGCGTCTCATCTTCTGGAGGCGGGGGTAGATATCAACACAATACGCTCCTGGTTGGGACATGTATCGGTTAATACGACGAATTTATATGCTGAAGTCAATATACGGATGAAAGCCGGAGCCCTGAAAACATGTGAAATCGAGGGACTGGGGAAAGACCGAACATGGAAAGAGGATAAATCGTTATTGACGTTCCTGAAATCAATATGAGGGTGTGGTTATGTTGGCATATGTGATGGTAAATTACTGAAATAAGGCAATCTATATCATGATGCCAACATAACTGCATTGCCAACATAAGGCAGAAAAAACTACATGTTTGCCGGCAGCCATGAAGGAGCGGCGTGTAATGCCATGATGTACTCATTCTTTGCCTGCTGTAAGAATGCCGGAGTAAATCCGCAGGAATGGTTGACCGATATCATCGAAAAGATTCCCGGATACAAGGCATGCCGGCTTACTGAATTGTTGCCACATAATTGGATCAACCTGCAAAAGTAAATACTATTTTCCGATATTACTATACGCCCATAACAAGCGGGATACGCTGCATCCGCGAAGGTTGACGACAGGCTTTCGGTGAAGGCTGCGGCCATGCCGTGGAGCTTCATCCGGTTCATAAGGTCGAGAGATATGGTGTTACGGTCTTTTTCGATAGTGATAGGTGCCGTCTTTTCATTTGTTTCCATTATTGTCTTTTTTTAAGTTGTTTGATATGATTGATTTTGAGAAGTAGTTGCGTCCGCGGATGTTTTTATGGCGTGGGAGTACCGGCGCCTCTCCGCCTGTGTCACAATCGTCGGCAGAAGGCAGGAAGTCGGCGTCATCCCCCTTTTCCAGAATGTCGAGCACTTCCTGATATCCGTAAAGACGCGCTTGTGATGCGCATGCACACGCTGCTACAAGCCGTTCCAGCCCGAACTTTTTTTCAAGCGAAAGAATGCCGCGACAGCTACGGAACGCTATGGGCGGATACTTCTTATGAACAGCCACCTCCTTCAGGTATACCAGTACGATGTTGTCGATGGAAGCGGCCCGCTCAAAGATCTCGTCAATATCTTTCTCGTAGCTGCCGTGACGGCCGGGCAGATTGTGCGAGGGCTTCTGCGTGTAACCATAAGGAGTGTCGTCACGGTGATGCGTGGCCACGTGTCTGAGTCCATGGAAAATATCCAGTGTTTCAGCGTCATAGACGATGTCCACACGTTTGCCGATATACTCTTTGGGTACGCTGTAGTGGTGCTTGAGAAGCGTGACGTAGCTGTTACGCATGACCGTTACCGTTTTGCGCTCTTTCATCTGGTAGCCTATAGCCGGAAGAGGACGCAGATATCCAGCCTCCGTCTGCTCGAACAGCTGGCGACGGGAATGCTTGCGCGATGCCATGCGCCGATCGTTGAACTTATCAAGTGAGACCCGTATGGCGTTGTTCAGGGAGACCAGGTCATGGAACGTCAACCCTTCGATGTCGGCATAAACGGAACGGTACATCAGTTTGACAGCGTTTTCCACGAGTGCTTTGTCCTTGGGATGGCGCACACGGGCAGGATATACCGCGCAGCCGTAGTGTTCGGCGAAGGCTGCGAACTCTTCGTTGATAACCGGCTCATTGCGGTCACTGCGGGTAACTGCCGACTTCAGGTTATCAGGCACTATTGCCATGGGGGCACCACCATAGAAATGCAGCGCGTTCTGGCAAGCTCCGATAAGATCTTCCTTGCGTTGCGACCATACTGCTTCGCAGTAGCTATAATGGCTGCACGGCAGGATAGCAACGAACACTTCCACTCTTTTTACTTCGCCTGTGACGGCATCCGTCACCTCGAGACGGTTTCCGGCAAAGTCGATGTACATCTGGTCTCCGGCATAGTGTTCCACATGACCTATTACCTTAGTCTGGAGCATATACCGGCGCAGCAGGATGCCGAAATTCGCATGACGGTAACCGTCGGGGTGTTGGCGTTCATACTCTTCGAAGAGCTCGCGCACCGTGACGCCTTTTCTGCTCAGGAGCGAGGCGTACTCTGGAAGCAGAGCATCCAACTCTGCCCGGCGATGCGAAGGCTCTCTGACACGTGATTTACTACCAACAAACATCTCATGAAGATGCTCGTCGGACATGGCTAACACTTTCTCAAGGGGAAGACCGCTATCCTGGTATGCCCGGACATACTTTCGCACTGTGTTGCGGGACAGCTCAAAGGCACCGCTTATGCCTTTTATTCCCATTCCCATTGCGTAGCAACGGAGAACATTTTTTAATTTTGTCATTCTATTATCAGTTTTATACCGTCGGCCAGGACGGAAACCGAAATTACATAAAAACCCCTGTCAAGTATTAAACCTGACAGGGGCATTTTTATTTTGGCGGAAAGGGTCAATGATAAAATGGTCAAGAGGGTCAACGACGACTGGCGAACGGGGTCAATGCGCTATGGATTTTCCAACAAGCATGGCAACATCTTTCAGCGAGAACACGCTCCGCGCATCGCTAAAAACCGATAAAATCAGATCGCCATTCCGTGAACTACTCATTGGATTAATTTCAATGTTCAGTTCACAAGAATAAAAATAAGTGCTGGTTCCGCCAAATAATGAGCCAATAGTTTTTGATATGACTTTCAATCTTGCATGAATTTGTGTCGGATAGAAGGTTTATTATAGGAAGATTACAGTAAGTATAAATTTAATCGACTAAATGTTGCAGTTATCTTTTAAAAAGATTATCTTTGTGGAAGATAATTTATTTCTATATGGAGTTCAAACAGTTTATTGACAGAAAATCGGAAGTGGCAAGACTCAAGAAAGCTCTTGACAGGGAAGATGCGCAGTTTATCGCTATTTATGGAAGAAGGCGTATAGGAAAATCCACGCTCATCAAGCAGGTAATGCGACTTGCCGATAACGATATTTATTTTCTCAGTGATACTACAGCGGAGGTCAATCAACGGATGCTTTTTGCAAAGACTGTAGCCCTGAAAATAGAAGATTTCGACAAGGTTGTGTATCCGGACTGGGAAACATTGCTTAGAGCACTGAACAGGCAGATTCCGGAAAGAGCTGTTGTGTGCTTGGATGAGTTTCCATATCTGGTGGATAGTTGCCATTCACTTCCGTCAGTCATCCAGAAACTGCTCAATGAGAAAGTACTTAGATTTGACTTGATTATCTGCGGTTCTTCACAAAGATCGATGTACGGACTGTTGCTTGACAAAAAATCACCCATCTACGGGATGGCTGATGAGGTGATTAAATTGGAGCCTATCACGGCAGGTCATGCAATAGAGGCATTAGGAGTAGATGCGCCACGCGCAGTGGAGGAGTATTCCGTTTGGGGAGGTATTCCCAGATATTGGGAGTTGAGAAGAGATTATCCGAATTTGAAATCGGCCATCAAGAATCTGATTCTCGATACACAGGGCATGCTGAATGATGAACCCCAAAGACTGTTGAAAGACGACATGAGAGACACAGTCCAGGCCATTACCCTGCTCTCTATTATTGGAAACGGAGCCAATAGGATTTCTGAAATAGGCTTGAGGGCAGGTAAAGACGCCGGTACCATTACAGAGCCATTGGCAAAACTTCGAGACCTCGGCTTCGTGGAAAGAGAGGTTCCGTTCGGTGAAAGTCCCGAAAAAAGTAAAAAAGGTCTTTATCATATCAAGGACAGCCTGCTCGGTTTTCTATATCGTTTCGTCATACCCTACCAATCTGTATTGGAGTTGGGAAGATATGACATGGTCATGGATATGATTGAAGAGCAATTTTCTCAATACATAGGTCTTTGCTGGGAAAAACTATGTAGGGACTACGTGAGCGGAAATACCGTTGGCGGCATCACATATAAAGCAGCGTCACGCTGGTGGGGCAAGATATTTCCTGGAGGCAGCAAAGAAGGAGAAATGAGAGAGTTGGACGTGGTAGCCGAATCGTTTGACAAAAAACACCTGCTCATAGGCGAATGTAAATGGACGAAGGAAGAAGATGCCGAACGACTTGGGAAAAAGCTTCAAGAATCTATCCCCTATTTGCCATTTATCAAAAGAGGACAAAAAGTGCACCTTGTCCTGTTCTTGAAAGAGCCGCCCTTACATCAGAATGAGACCTGTATCTTTCTTCCAAAGGACATATTGTCCTGACGATACATGAAGGTGAAATTTTATCCATGGCTTACTCTGGAAGATATCCCATTTTTGATGCAGTTAGGCGGATACCGTAAGGAAAGAAGAACAGGAAAAGAGGGCTTTACGCTTGCAGGAATGTTGATGTTCGGTAAGTATCAGAGCATAACCGATGAAGAATAGATAAAAAATGGAACAAAGTACAATCATCACTTTTTTCGATACCGAGATTGATCCGAATCATCACAAGATACTTGCCATTGGGGGTATAAAGAGCAATGGAGATGAGTTTCGTGCTGCTTCGGTGAAGGCGTTCAACGATTTTATCGCCGGTTCCGGCTATCTATGCGGCCATAATATCTTGAAACACGACCTGAAATATATCGCGAAAGAAATGTCGGGGCTGAGCAACCTTCATAAGATAGACACGCTTTACCTTTCACCACTGTTATTTCCTGCCCAACCCTACCATCGTCTGGTAAAGGATGATAAACTCGATCCCGAGAATTATAATAATCCTTTCAATGATGCTAAAAAAGCCAAGGATTTATTCTATGATGAGGTCAACGCGTTTGCGGCATTGGACGAGGAGCTGAAGCGGATTTATTGGCTACTCCTGGCCAATGTGGCAGAATTTGCCGGCTTTTTCCGATATGTCGGTTTTTCTTGTGCCCAAACAGATGTGGCGGTGGAGATCCGTAAAAAATTTGAAGCGGAAATATGCGGCAATGCGGATATTGCATACCTTGTTGACGCATATCCGGTTGAACTTGCCTATTGTCTCGCGTTGATCCATAGAGGAAATCGTTACTCGATCACACCGCCGTGGATTCTTAAAAATTATCCGGTAGTGGAAAACGTGATCTATCTGCTGCGGAATAGTCCCTGCATTACCGGTTGTGCCTATTGCGACAATTTTTTAGATGCCCATAAGGCGTTGAAAAGATATTTCGGCTTTGATTCTTACAGGAAATATGATGGCGAGGCGTTACAGGAGAATGCGGTCAAGAGCGCCATCAGAAACAGGTCACTGTTGGCGATATTCCCCACGGGAGGAGGAAAGTCGTTGGCCTTTCAGGTTCCGGCGCTTATAGCGGGCGAGAGTGCGAAGGCGCTCACCGTCGTGATCTCTCCGCTACAATCGTTGATGAAGGACCAGGTGGATAACCTTGAAAAGAACGGGATTACCGACGCCGTTACCATTAACGGGTTGCTCGATCCCATTGAAAGAGCGAAATCGATAGAGAGAGTGGAAGATGGCTCCGCTTCCCTTCTCTATATCTCTCCCGAATCGTTGCGATCACGAACGACAGAACGTTTATTACTTGGCAGGAAAATTGCCCGTTTTGTGATTGATGAGGCGCATTGTTTCTCCGTGTGGGGACAGGATTTCAGACCAGATTATATGTATATCGCCGATTTCATACAATTGATCCAGGATAATAAACAATTGGATGAACCGATCCCTGTCTCCTGCTTCACAGCTACGGCAAAGCAAAGAGTAATAGAAGACATAAGGGGTTATTTCAATGAAAGGCTTTCGCTTGATCTCGATCTTTTTGTCTCCGTTGCTTCGAGGTCGAATCTCCATTATATGGTCTTTAATAATGAAAACGACGATGAAAAGTACAACACTTTACGCAATCTGATCGAATCGAAAGATTGTCCGGTCATTGTCTATACTTCCAGAACGTACCGGGCTGCCAAATTAGCCGAGAGGTTATCTGCCGACGGCTTCAACGCGAGGGTGTATCATGGGAAGATGGATGTGAAGCAGAAGAAAGAGAATCAAGATGCTTTTATGTCGGGAGAGGCCAGGATAATCGTCGCCACCTCTGCTTTCGGGATGGGCGTCGACAAGAAAGATGTGGGCATGGTGATCCATTATGAAATATCTGATTCTTTAGAGAATTATGTGCAGGAAGCAGGACGGGCAGGACGGGACGAGCATATCACAGCCGACTGCTTTGTCTTGTTCAATGAGCGGGATTTGGACAAGCATTTCACCTTGCTTAACCAGACAAAACTCAATATAAAGGAGGTGCAACAAATCTGGAAGGCGATCAAGGAGCTTACCGGTTTCAGATCGACCATCTCCAATTCGGCTTTGGAGATTGCCCGAAAGGCAGGATGGGATGACAGCCTGACGGAGATAGAGACACGGGTGAAGTCGGCGATCGCGGCGCTCGAAGATGTGGGATATCTCAAACGGGGACAAAATATGCCCCGGATTTTTGCCAATAGCATTCTTGTGAGAAATGCGCAGGAGGCCATTGAAAAGATTCAGGATTCTTCCCGTTTCGACAACAAGCAGAAGGTGCAGGCGGCAAGGATCATCAAAAAACTGTTTTCGAATAAGAGTCGTCGACATGCTTCGGATGAGGTGGCCGAGTCGCGGGTAGATTATATCTCCGACCATTTGGGTATTGTCCGTGAGGATGTGATACGCATCATCAACTTGATGCGTGAAGAGAAGATATTGGCAGATACGAAAGACCTCACCGCCTTCATAAGAAAAAATGAAAAACAAAACCATTCGCTTTTCATCCTTGAAAGCTATAGCAAGATAGAGAATTTTTTGTTGTCAGCATTGGATGAGCAGGAATCCATCTATAACCTAAAGGCGCTCAATGAGCGTGCGGAACAGGAAGGATGTGGGGAGGTCACGCCCAACAAGATAAAAACGATCATCAACTTCTGGGACATAAAGAAATGGATCAAACGGGGCCGCTATGAGAATTACAATACTTCCAAGAACCATGTCTCAATTACTTTTAGGGAGCCGAAAGATAGAATAAAGGAGTTGCTTGAGAAAAGGCAGGAGCTGTCGAAATTCATTTTAGGGTATATTTTTGAGAAAAACAGGACAGCGATTCAGCATGCCACAGGTGAAGAGGTGTTGGCCGAGTTCTCCGGGCTGGAATTGAAAAATGAGTATGAAAAAGCCCAAATGCTGTTTAAATTGGAGGTAACCCTTGATGACATAGAGGATTCCCTGTTCTATCTCTCCCGGATTGAATCGATCAAAATTGAAGGCGGTTTTTTGGTGATTTATAACCAGCTTACGGTGGAACGGTTGGAGAAAAACAACTATAAGCGTTATACCAATGATGATTACCAGAAACTCGACCGATTCTACAAAAATAAAATTGAGCAGATACATATCGTGGGAGAATATGCCAAGAAGATGATCAGCGGATATAAGGAAGCATTGTTGTTTGTGGAGGATTATTTCCAACTCAACCATACTTCTTTCCTGAACAAGTATTTCAGTAGCAGCCGACAAAACGAACTGAGAAGGAATATCACTCCTGCCAAGTTCAAGCAGATTTTTGGTGAGCTGTCCACGGAGCAACTGAAAATAATAAGAGACAACAAATCGAAATATATCGTTGTAGCAGCAGGTCCCGGAAGCGGGAAGACCAGGATATTGGTACATAAACTTGCCTCACTGCTGTTGATGGAAGATGTGAAGCATGAACAGTTGTTGATGCTTACCTTCTCACGGGCTGCCGCGACCGAATTCAAGAAACGATTGATACAACTGATCGGCAATGCCGCCTATTTTGTGGAAATAAAAACGTTTCATTCTTTTTGCTTCGACTTGCTGGGATTTGTCGGGAATGTGGAGAAATCGGGAGATATCGTGCGTATCGCCACTGAAAAGATCAAAAGCCGCGACATTGAATTGAACAGGATAACGAAAACGGTTTTAGTGATCGACGAAGCGCAGGATATGAGTTCCTCTGAATTCTCATTGATAAAGGCATTGATGGAGTATAACGAGGAGATGCGGGTGATTGCTGTGGGCGATGATGATCAAAATATTTATGCATTCAGGGGTTCCGACTCAAAATATATGGAATCGTTGATGCATGAAAAAGAGTCGGTGCAGTATGAGCTCATCGAGAACTACAGGAGTAAGAATAATCTCGTCCAATTCTCCAATATATTTGTACAGAAACTCAATCGCAGACTTAAAAAGAGCCCGATCATCGCGGTTGACAACAGCAATGGAAAAGTAAGGATTGTGCATTATGACAATACAGACAGCCTCATTGTCCCGTTGGTGGATAGTATCTGTGCGACTGGGTTAAAAGGGACGACCTGTGTCCTTACCAGAACCAACGATGAGGCCTCGTTGGTAGCCGGCCTCTTGTTGAAGAGAGGATTACAGGCCAGTCTTATTCAATCCAATGAGGGCTTTGATTTATACGACCTGGTCGAGATACGATATTTCGTCGAGCAGATAAATGCTCATTTGTCGTCACCCAAAATAGATGATTATACTTGGGACATCTCCAAACAAGCGTTACAAAAGAAGTATGGACGTAGTACACAGATTGAGGTTGTCAATAGGCTTATACAAGAATTTGAGGAGGTCAATAAATATGGCAAATACAAGTCTGATTTAGATCTGTTTATAAAAGAGTCGAAGCTCGAAGATTTCCTTTCTCAGGATGGAGAGACGATCTTCGTGTCGACCATGCACAAGGCGAAGGGGAGGGAGTTTGACAATATCTTCCTGCTTATGGAGAATATCGCTCTTTCTAATGACGAAGAAAAGCGATTGTTGTACGTGGCGATGACCCGGGCAAAGCAAAATTTGTCTATTCATCTCAATAGGTCTTTTCTCAATAATATGAAGTTGGAGTCGATAGATTGGGTGGTAGATTCGAGTCGGTATGAACAACCCGATGAGCTATACCTCCATGTAAGCCATAAAGATGTCTGGCTGGACTATTTTATCAACAAACAATGGAATATGAGGAATCTGATGAGTGGGGATGAGTTGAAGATCGAAGGAGATACCTGTCTCAATCAGCAAAGCCAGCCTGTACTGAAATTTTCTCAATCTTTCTGCTCCAAGCGTCTGGATCCGTTACTGCAAAAGGGCTATGACCTCCATTCCTCAAAAGTTAATTTTATGGTATATTGGAAAAACCAGAATATGGATAAAGGGGTGAAGATTATTCTTCCAGAACTGAAACTTGTCAAGAAAAGATAGGAAATACCGGGTTTGGCCAATTCTTATTTCCGATTTGTACCGCAATCCTATGCTACGAGGAATAGGTGTGGATGCTTTGTTGCGCCGATGGGAGGTAGTTGACGCCGTACCAGCAGATTTGTAGCAGGATAAATGCGATGATCAGGAGTATCATCGAGGTTCTGTCGGAAGAACTTTTCTTTAACCGGTAGTGGATATACAACAGGTAACCTATCCATGTGGCGGCGGCCCATGTCTCTTTCGGATCCCAGCTCCAGTAATGCCCCCATGCTATTTTTGCCCAGATGGCACCTATCAGCATGCCCAGCGTGATACAGGCAATGCCGGCGTAGACCAGGCTATCGGTCATCTCCATCAATTTGGCTTTGTTGTGGATCTTCTTTTCCCTGACCAGATAATAGATGGCGACCAGTGTGGCGGCGCCGAGGATGGCATAGGAGAACATATAGATGATGACGTGCGGGGCGAACCAGGGGCTTTGAAGTGCCGGCATCAACACTTTGTTATGGATATCGGGTTTTACGATATTGACAATGATAAATACCGTGGAGAGCAGGGTGGTAAAAGAGAGTATCCATTTGTAGTTCCACCGCAGGTAGGTGAGCAGTCCGGCTACCGGGAGGAAGAGAGAGTACCAGAGCCGTGTCTCGCCCATGGTCCGCAGTGGAGGCCGTTCCAGCGACAGCCATAATCCGGCGATGAAGAGGGAGAAAACTACCAATCCGGTAACGGTCAGCAATGCCGGCCACCGCTTGCGTTTAGTTACATAGGCAAGGGCTGCGCCGCTTCCCCAAAGGAGCACGGAGATGATGGCGAAATATATAAATGAATCCCAAGTCATGATGTTTTCTTTTTAGGTCCGGCGA
>JAAYFR010000397.1 GCA_012728155.1 Bacteroidales bacterium
GGATAGGATTCATGCCTTTGTACCGGGTTGGGATTTTCCAAAAATGGATAAAACCTATTTAACGAATCATTTTGGTCTAGTTAGCGACTTCCTTGCCGAATGCTGGACCAGGCTGAGAGATGTAAGCCGACTCTCAAATGTATTGACAAGGCTTGATTATGGTGGAGCTTTAAGTGGAAGAGATACTGCAGGTGTGAATAAAACTTTGAACGGACTCTTAAAATTGATGCAACCTGATAGTGAAGAACCAATTTCTGATGAATTGTTGGAATGGCTGTAAAAATTGCATTAGAATACAGGCGTAGGGTTAAAGAGCAACAAAAACGGATTGGATCAGCTGAATTCAGAAATACCCACTTCAGTTATAGAATTGGTGACTCAGGAGTTGAAACCTTTATTTCTACACCTGAGCTACACAGTGAGAACACCATTACCGACGATCCTCAACCACCTGGCCAGGTATGGACAATCAACCTGGGCGGTTTGGACGACAATTCCGGGTTGTATAAGATTGAGGTTAATACCAATTATGGCAGTGGCGTAAAGATTCTAAACAGGCCTGCTCCACCACAGTTTCAGGAAAGTGTAAGGTATGCAGAGCAAAATCTGTATAGCAAATCAAAAATGCTGGTAGGTGATCGTGACCCCAGAAATTATGAGTTTTCAGTTCAATTAAGATCATTTGATACCTCAAAATCAGGAAATGGCGTTGGAATGGCAGTTTTAATGTCGTTTTGCAGTGTATTGCTTGAACGTAGCATAAAAGGTGGGCTGGTAATTGTTGGCCAATTGAATTTGGGGGGATCTATAGACAGTATCTACAATGCAGTTAATCTTGTTGAATTAGCTGTAGAAAAAGGAGCATCAACGATTCTGATTCCAATAAATGCAAGGAAACAGTTAAATGATTTGTCAGATGACATGATTACTAAAATTAGCATCCAATACTATAATGACTTAAAAGATTGTTTATTAAAAGCCTTACTGGAATAGCCAACGCATTTGCAAGCACATTACCAAAGCCCCGCAAGCCAACGCTCCATCCAAAGCTTTGTCAAAGAGCTTGCAAAGCCTATGGTTGTAGTGTGGATACCCTAATTCCTATTTATGAGCTAAATGGAGGGGTTCAAAGTGGCATAAAAGAGGGGATGGTTTTATATTCACAAAAGAAAAAAGAAATTGATGTAATAGTAAATCAAATAGATGAAGATAAAGCGATTGCATGCAGAAGGAGAAGATATTTTTTATGAAAATACGATAATCAAAATAGACACAATCTTATCCACAAAAAAAGAGCAAAATGAGAGAAAATTGGAAAATAAATGAAGAAGAAACCCATGCAAGTAGTGGAAATTGTCTATTTTTGTAACTTTGCCGTTTCGTACTCCTTGCACGCGCGACACCATCACCCGTTTTGGGCAATGTAAAAAATGACAAGCATATGAACTACGACAAGGACAAGTATAAGATTTGGGATTGGAAAAACCCGGCGATTTTACATTGGATAATTAATCCGGGATTGGTTATCAATGAATTGATTTTGGGACAAACAATTCCGAAAGTAATGTTGATAGAACGAGAAGGGAAGAAGCCCTTTTATCAACGTTCATTAATACCTTGTCCTCATTGTGGAGAGCAACATTCAGGTTTAAAGTATTCCGCTCGAAATAAGACAGCGACGAAGAATTGGTTTGGTTTCTACTGTGACAATTGTAAAGGAATAATTCCGGTACAAAGAAATATAACTTCCATCATTATATTGTCAATTACTTTTCCTGTTTGGGGCTGGTTCAAAAAATCAATAAAACAAAAATGGTTAGACAAACAACCGGAGAGATATAAAAATTTGGATCTTGACATTATTGAAATAGAGAAGAACAATACAACCAGGAATTGGTTAAAATCTGGACTTTATTTCGGAGTATTTATGTTTTTATGTATGGTTATTATTTATCCATTGATTAGAGGGAAAGAGATAACATTAGAAGATATTATGATTGGAATACCTCTATGGATAATTGGCGGGCTGGCATGGGGATTAACCATGAAATGGTGGATGAACAAGAAAGGTAAAGAAAAAAAAGCCCTGAACAGTTAAAAAAACTTGGGAAAATGCTTTGGTAACAAGAGACGGTTTTTTCAAAGTTGAGAACGGGTTACTCCAACAATTTCTTCATCTCCTCTATGGAGAACTGCGACCTGATCACCGCATCTGTCAATGCTTTCTTATATCGTTGCAACCGTTGAATTTTCTCTTCTACCGTATCTTTTGTGATAAACCGGTAAAGGGTCACTTTCTTCTCCTGCCCAATACGATGGGCACGGCTTACGGCTTGCATCTCCGCCGCGGGATTCCACCATGGGTCTATCATAAACACATAATCCGCGGCAGTCAGGTTCAATCCGGTTCCTCCTGCTTTGAGTGAGATAAAGAACGCCTTGACATTCTCATCGGAGTGGAACCGGTCAATTTCCGCCTCACGGTTGACTGTCCTCCCTGTCAACCACGCATAACGCCATCCTCGATCGTCGAACTGGCTGGCAATAATTTCAAGATGCTTCACAAACGAAGAAAAAATCAATATCTTATGGCCTCCCGAAAAAAGCACATCAGCCTGCTCCATAATCTGTTCCAGCTTGGTGGAAGTCCCTGCATAATCCGGCATCGATATCTTCGGGTGATTGGCAAGAAGACGCAAACGCATCAGGCTACTCAACGCGACAGCGTTATACAGCCGGTGGTCGTCATGATATTGTTCCATCAGCATATTGCGCACCCTGTTTTTCTCCATATTATACAGCAATGCCTGATCATCTTCCATTTCGCAATAGATAATTTCGTCGGTCAGCGGAGGCAATTCCGGGGCGACCTCTTCTTTGGTACGACGTAAAATAAACGGATCGATAATTTTCAATAGCTGCTGCTGCTCCCTCTCTTCCTTCATCACATTGGCTTCCCTGAAACGCATCCTGAACTCGCCTTGTTTCCCGAGCATATGCGCATTCAGGAAATCCATTTGCGCCCATAAGTCCGAAAGGGAGTTCTCCACCGGTGTGCCTGTCAAGGCGAGCTTGTAGGTTGAAGACAACTGCTTGACGGCAGAGAAAATCTGCGAAGAAGGGTTTTTAATATACTGGCTCTCATCCAAAATCAGGTAGTGAAAGGGATAATCCGATAAGAAATGGATGTCCTGCCGGACAGTTCCGTAAGTGGTCAAGACGATATGGTAATCGGAGATGGATTTGGCAAATTGACTGCCTTGAAGACGGTTCCCTCCGGTATGTACATACACCTTGAGCGATGGAGCAAATTTCTCCAACTCATTCACCCAGTTGTGGATCAGTGAAGTAGGCATCACAATCAACGAAGGGAGGAGCAATTTTCTTCCAACTGCACTGTCATACCGATCAATAATATATTCCCTCTCTTTCAAGTCACCCCGACCTACCGCATCCCCCCGATCTCCCAAGTCTCCAATTTCTCCCGGGCACCCGGTTCCTTTCACATCTCCGGCTTTTCCCTCATCTTTCAGGGAAACAGGGTCATCAAAGAGAGAAAGCTGCCGTGGCGTCCGGTCTATTTTCTTCGCCACTACAGGCATCTCACCATAGATATGAAGCAACAAGGCGATGGCCTGCAATGTTTTCCCCAATCCCATATCATCGGCAAGAAAGCCGCCGAAACCATTTTCATGCAGATAGACCAACCACCGGAAGCCAATTTCTTGATAATGCCTCAAGGTGGCGTTCAGCGTTTTGGGTATTTCAATGTCACCTTGTGGTTGCCAACCGCCATTCTTATCCAAAAACCGGCCGTTCTCCGCCAACTCCTTCACCCGAAAATAATAGCGGGGAAGACGAATATCATCTCCTGAAACCACACCATACCTGCACATCTCCCCAAAGCGCACGAACCACTCCTGTGGCAGCACCGCTATTCTCCCGTCGGGCAAAACATACTCTCGCACACCATTGAGAATATGATCTTTCAGTTGGACGAAAGGAATCCGCACATCGTCGAAACACGCCGTACAATGCATATCGAACCAGTCACCGGTATCGTCCACTTTCATTTGTAAACCGATCTCTCCCGTGAAATACAACAGTTTCCCGAATGACTGTGTCAATTCGAATTGCTTCAGCAGTGTCCCATTCCGGTTCAACCACTCTACCATCCCAGTCCCATCTGAACCGGTCCCACTCGAACCATCTTGACCTTCCTCCTCAAGGGAAGCATGAGGATGAATCATCTCCTCCGTCACAAACTGTCCGAATTGTGTTTTATATAATCCCGCATCAGTAAGCAGGCCTATATGCTTCTCCTCCCAATTCCTGTCACGGTAATACCAGCCGATAGAAAAATCTCCCCCATGCTCATGCAGTTCCACCTCTTTCTTATAAGGCTTATTGATGGAAAAAGAGTTGTCTCCATATCGGAAACGGAGATGTAGCACAGGAAGCAAATCCATTCCCTTCTCAAGTGTCAGCACCGCTACCGGATCATGTTGCTGTTCGAATATGGTCAGTCCCTCTCCGATCGTTTCATAATTCCGCACGCATTGCACCACGAACTTGCGGATATAAGCATCCACACTGCCGGGAGGAACTTCGATCTGCGCCTTAGTGAAAAATGGTGTCAGTTTCTTGGCATCGATATCATTAAAATGATGAAGTTGATTGCCAATCACGGTGATGGCGGGATCTGCGACAAGTGGTGCAAAAAAACGACCGTCGAGCGTTATCTCTGTTTTTCCATTCTGTACTTTCGCCGTATAGGTAAATGTCTCCCTGTTTCTAAAAATAAACAGCATCCGTGAGGGATCTTTCATCAATTCTACGGCCTGGTTTACCCGGAAATCACGGATTTGTATCTTTGTGCGGATAAAGAGCGGTGTATCTGTTTTCAACATCAATCCGACAATCTCTCTATGCCTCTTTTCTATGAAAGGGCGGATATAGAGATCAATATCTTTTTCAGCCACCTTTTGCAGAAAAGCGGCCTCACTCTTTTCGGAGGAGTAGGATACCATTAAATTTTTATCGGCATATCTTTCGGCACAGCGTACAATTTTTTGTTTATCCTCGTCCAACAAAGGGAAAGCCGAAGAGGATGAAACTGCCATTTCGGTAATGGTATATACCTCAATTTCAGGCTGGAACAATGCAAATACAGGTTGAAGGATATAACCGAATCTGGGATGAAGAATCAGGGTTACAATAAGTGAATCACTTATGTTTCCATCCATGATCGTATTGGCACTTTCTTTTATCATTTATTCAAATTTCTCAAGTCGGATGATTGCAACTAAAACGTTTGTCTGACGATATTTTGTCATCCATTTACTTAAAGCACGGCACAAAACTGAATATCTCCACTTTTATCTGCATACACCTCCCATTCACATGCGAAAGTTGAGTCACTCGGCCCTCTCCAACGCCTGTTTTACATCCGCTATCAGGTCATTCACATTTTCGATACCCACGGAGAAACGGATCAGATCGGGCTGTACGCCTGCCGAAAGGAGCTGTTCTTCGCTCAGCTGACGATGGGTGTGGCTTGCCGGATGGAGCACACAGGAGCGGGCATCGGCCACATGGGTGACGATAGCGACCAATTGGAGGTTATCCATAAAACGAATCGCGAAATCACGCCCCCCTTTCAATCCGAATGTCAACACGCCACACGAACCGTCAGGAAGATATTTTTGCGCGAGGGCGTGATATTTATCACTCTTCAATCCGCTATAGTTGATCCAGGCAACACGCTCGTCATCCTGAAGATATTCAGCCATCTTTTGCGCATTCTCGCAATGGCGTTGCACACGCAGGTGTAACGTCTCCAATCCCACATTCAGCAGGAAAGCATTTTGCGGCGATTGAATGGCGCCCAGATCGCGCATCAGCTGGGCAGTCGCTTTGGTGATATAGGCCCCTTTTCCGAAGCTCTTGGTATAGGTCAGGCCATGATACGACTCATCGGGGGTGGTCAATCCCAAAAATTTATCGGGATATCTCTCCCAATCGAAATTACCGCTATCGATAATCGCGCCACCGACCGCTGTGGCATGACCGTCCATATATTTGGTGGTAGAGTGGATCACGATATCGGCGCCCCACTCGAACGGGCGGCAATTGATGGGTGTAGGAAATGTATTGTCCACAATCAGTGGTACTCCATGGCTATGGGCAACACCGGCAAACTTCTCGATATCCAGCACCGACAACCCCGGATTGGCAATTATTTCGGCAAACAAAGCCTTGGTATTAGGTCGAAAAGCTTTGGCTATCTCCTCTTCACCGGCATCCTGATTCACGAAGGTGACTTCGATACCGAGCTTTTTCATGGTGACTGCAAACAGGTTGTAAGTACCGCCATAAATGGTGGAAGCACTCACAAAATGGTCACCCGCGCCACATATATTGAAGATGGCATAGAAAGAGGCAGCCTGTCCCGAAGAGGTCAACATCCCCGCCACACCACCTTCAAGCTCAGTGATTTTTGCAGCAACCGCATCATTGGTCGGGTTCTGCAGGCGGGTATAAAAATATCCGTTCTCTTCCAGGTCGAATAGTTTTGCCATCTGTTCACTGGTTTCGTATTTGAACGTGGTACTCTGATAGATGGGTAACACACGAGGCTCTCCATTTTTGGGATTCCATCCCGACTGCACACAGATTGTTTCTTTGCTGTATTGTTTGTTCATATTATTGTTTTTTTACCTTATATAAGTCGTATGATTGCAACTAAATCGCCCGTCTACCGATATTTTGTGTGAACCCATATCAGTACAGGGGAGCAAAGATAAAAAATTAAATTTGGATTGATGACGCTCTTTGGAGGGATAAGCTCAAAAACATCGCAACATGGGAGGGTGTATTGCTTTTTTTTGTAATTTTGAGGCTTATTTGAAAATGAATCAGGATTCCGGATTTTTACAGATTTTCTATTGATTCAATCTCGATTGAGGAACAACGACACATCAATCTCCTTCAATCTCAATCAATCTGATTCAATCCCAGTGGATCCATGCAATTTTAATAAGAATGAACATTTCGTACAACTGGCTCAAAGAGTATCTTCAATTTGACCTGTCGCCACAGGAGACGGCTGATGCGCTCACTTCCATAGGATTGGAAACAGGAAGCGTGGAAGAGATACAAACCATCAAAGGAGGACTGGAAGGTTTAATCATAGGGGAAGTAGTGACATGCGTATCCCACCCCAATTCAGACCATCTGCACCTGACTACCGTAGATATCGGCAACGGCGAGGAACCGCTGAAAATTGTCTGTGGTGCACCCAATGTGGCTGCCGGACAGAAGGTGGTGGTAGCCACCATTGGCACGAAATTGTATTCGGGTGATGATCTCTTCACAATCAAACGTTCCAAGATCCGCGGTGAAGAATCCTTTGGAATGATCTGTGCCGAGGACGAGATCGGTATAGGCACTTCACACGACGGTATTATCGTATTGCCTGCCGACGCCAAAGTAGGAACACCTGCCAAAGAGTACTACAACATAAAAAGCGATTATGTGCTGGAGGTGGATATTACCCCTAACCGGATAGATGCCGCTTCCCACTTTGGCGTGGCACGCGATCTGGCAGCATGGCTGGAACAGGCGGGAAAACCCTACCGGCTCACAAAACCATCTGTCGAAGGGTTTTCTATTGACAGCAGGGAGGGTGGTATCGAGGTGATTGTGGAGAACAGGGAAGCCGCTCCCCGCTATTCGGGATTGACCATCCGTGGCGTGACCGTGAAAGAGAGCCCCGATTGGCTGAAGAACAAATTGCTACTGATTGGACTGCGCCCCATCAACAATATAGTGGACATCACCAACTTCATACTCCACGAGACGGGACATCCGATGCATGCATTCGATGCGGCACAAATTACCGGTGGTGAAGTGGTGGTACGCACCTTGCCCGACAAGGCTACATTCGTCACGCTGGATGAGGAGGAGAGGGAGCTGAGCGAGAACGACCTGATGATCTGCAACGCGGAAGAGGGGATGTGTATTGCCGGTGTGTTTGGGGGAGTGAAATCGGGTGTGACGGAAAAGACAACCGATATATTTCTTGAATCGGCCTATTTCAACCCCACATGGGTCCGTAAAACTGCCCGTCGCCACGGATTGAACACCGATTCGTCGTTCCGTTTCGAACGGGGAGCCGATCCCGAAAATACGGTATATGTGTTGAAACGGGCAGCGATGCTGGTAAAAGAGCTGGCAGGCGGCACGATAGAGGGTGAAATAAGAGATATATACCCGGTTCCTGTCGAAAAGGCAGAGGTAACCCTCACTTACGACAAGGCAAACAATCTGATAGGCAAAGAGATACCCAAAGAAACCATCAAAAGCATCCTGCACAGTCTGGAAATTGAAATCGCAAAGGAAACGGATACCGAACTCACCCTTCGTATTCCCACTTACCGGGTAGATGTAACCCGTGATGTGGATGTGATCGAGGATATCCTCCGTATCTACGGCTACAACAACGTGGAAATCAGCGATTCGCTAAAGGCCAACCTCTCTACCCAAATGCCTGCGGATCGGAAACAGAAACTGCAGACATTGATTTCCGAACAGCTCACGGCCAACGGATTCAACGAGATACTGAATAACTCGCTTACCAAGAAGGGTTATTATGACTCCTTCGAGAGCTATCCCGCCGCAAACTGCGTACCGTTGGTAAATCCGTTGAGTAACGACCTCAACGTGATGCGCCAGACCCTCCTTTTCGGTGGATTGGAAAGCATCGCCTATAACCGCAACCGTAAGCATGGCGATCTCCGTCTCTATGAATTTGGCAACTGTTACTTCTTTGATGCGACAAAAAAGAACGACGAAAAAATCCTCGCCCCCTACTCCGAAGAGTTCCATATCGGGCTGTGGATATGCGGCAAGCGTACCCACAAGAACTGGGCAGCAGAAGTGGTACAGAGCTCCGTCTTCGAGTTGAAGGCACACGTGGAGAATATCCTCCACAGAATGGGTATCAGCACCCGTCAGGTGTTCTTTGAAACGGAACCAAACGAACTCCTTTCCGCCGGTATGGCTGTCAAAACGCATAAACGCACCA
>JAAYFR010000398.1 GCA_012728155.1 Bacteroidales bacterium
TCCGTACGCTTGACGTAACAGGTGAGATCTCACTTCCGGAAGGAGTTGAAATGGTAATGCCCGGTGACAACGTAACAATTGAGGTAGAATTGATCTATCCGGTAGCATGTCACGTCGGTCTCCGTTTTGCTATTCGTGAAGGTGGACGCACAGTAGGTGCCGGTCAGATTACAGAATTGATCGACTAGTATACAACAACCCTGCCTGCAAGCTTCCCTCATTTTATGAATGGAACAGGCAGGGTTTATATACGGGTCTAGCTCAGTTGGTAGAGCACTGGTCTCCAAAACCAGGTGTCGGGAGTTCGAGTCTCTCGACCCGTGCAATAAAACTATCCGAAATTAAATGAAAAAAATAGTTGCATATCTCAGTGATTCCTATAATGAATTGGTTCATAAGGTATCCTGGCCATCGAAAGAAGAACTTTCCGGTAGCACAGTAATTGTAATGATTGCTTCCATCATTATTGCGCTGATTGTGTTCGGTATAGATTCTCTATTTGAGTGGATTATAAAGCTTCTCTACGGTATTTTATAAATTCTGAAAGAAAGAGACTTAGCTATGACTGATGAGAGAAAAAAATGGTACGTACTGCGTTCCGTTAGTGGAAAAGAAAATAAAGTCAAAGAGTATCTTGAATCAGAGATGAAGAAGACCGACTTGGGAAAATATATTTCTCAGGTACTCATCCCCACGGAAAAGACCTACTCAATTCGTAACGGAAAGAAAGTGATGAAAGAACGCGCTTATCTTCCTGGTTACGTGCTTATTGAGGCTGAACTGACGGGTGAGGTAATTCACGAGCTGAAAAACATCAATTACGTCGCAGGTTTTCTGCCCAATACGGCCAATCCCCAACCTTTGCGGGAACCGGAAGTAAAACGAATCCTCGGAACGATGGATGAGTTGGAAGAGGCAAGCGATGAAATGGATATGAACTATTATGTAGGTGAAAACGTGAAGGTGATCGGAGGTCCTTTCAGCAGTTTCTCCGGCGTAGTAGAGGAGGTAAATGAAGAGAGGAAGAAGCTCAAGGTGATGGTGAAAATTTTCGGAAGAAAACAACTCTTAGAGTTGGGTTATATGCAAGTAGAGAAAGAATAGTCAGCTATTTGGTTACGCAGATTCTGTAAATTCTTCAAGTGTTTCGAAAACCCCAATTATTAAAATCAAAACAATGGCTAAAGAAGTTGCCGGACAACTAAAATTACAAATCAAAGGAGGAGCTGCAAATCCATCTCCCCCGGTAGGCCCTGCATTGGGTTCTAAAGGGATCAATATTATGGAGTTTTGCAAGCAATTCAATGCCAGAACTCAAGACAAAGCCGGTAAAGTATTGCCAGTGGTAATCACTTATTATACCGACAAGTCTTTTGATTTTATTGTTAAAACTCCACCGGTTGCGATTCAGTTATTGGAAGTCAGCAAACAGAAGGGCGGTTCGTCAGAACCTAACCGCAAGAAAATCGCTGAAGTTACCTGGGAACAGGTACAGGCGATTGCCACGGAAAAAATGCCCGACTTAAACTGCTTCACACTCGAATCAGCGATGCAGATGGTAGCCGGAACGGCTCGGAGCATGGGTATCACAGTAAAAGGGAATTTCCCGGAAAATATTAACTAACAACTTCAATTGAGACATGGGTAAACTGACAAAAAATCAAAAGTTGGCTTTAAGCAAGATTGAAGTAGGGAAAACCTATTCGCTAAAAGAAGCATCGGCGCTGGTAAAGGAAATCTCCAATGCCAAGTTCGACGCCTCTGTAGATATCGATGTGCGCCTCGGCGTAGATCCGCGTAAAGCTAACCAAATGGTGAGGGGGGTGGTAACCCTTCCTCACGGAACAGGTAAACAAGTAAGAGTTCTTGTATTGTGCTCTCCAGAAGTTGAAGCCGCTGCCAAAGAGGCCGGCGCAGACTATGTGGGACTCGATGAATATATCGACAAGATAAAGGGAGGTTGGACAGATGTGGATGTGATCATCACACAACCGCAAATCATGGGTAAGATTGGTGCGCTCGGTCGCATTTTAGGACCCAGAGGATTGATGCCAAACCCCAAGAGCGGAACTGTTACACCCGACGTGGCGAAAGCCGTGATCGAGGTAAAGCAGCGAAAAATCGACTTTAAGGTAGACAAAGCCGGTATTATTCACACCTCTATTGGAAAAGTATCTTTCACGCCCGAACAGATTCGAGACAACGCCAAAGAATTTATCCAGACGTTGATCAAATTGAAACCGACTGTGGCAAAGGGTACCTATATCAAAAGTATTTATCTTTCCAGTACGATGAGTCCGGGTATTAAAGTGGACACTAAGGCTGCAGATGAATCTAACTAAAAAATAGTTTCAATCATTATGAAAAAGGAAGATAAAAAACTGATAATAGAGCAGATTGCTGCCAATCTCCAGGAGTATGAAAACTTCTATCTTACCGACATCGCTACACTCAATGCAGCGAAGACAAGTACGTTAAGAAGGGAGTGCTCCAAACAGGGGATTAAGCTGCTAATGGTGAAAAATACCCTCTTGCAGAAAGCGTTTGAATCACTTGAAAGAGATTATAGTGAACTCTATCCCATTTTGAAAGGGAACACAGCTATCATGTTTTCAAACGTAGCGAACGCTCCTGCCAAGCTTATTGATAAATTTAAAGCCAACAAAGTGCCGGCTTTAAAAGGCGCCTATGTACAGGAAAGTTTCTTCATTGGAGGAGACACTCTCCAAGACTTGGTGAATATCAAGAGCAAGACAGAGCTGATCGGAGATGTGATTGGATTACTGCAATCGCCTGCAAAGAACGTTATTTCCGCACTTCAGTCGGGTGGCAACACCATCCATGGAGTATTGAAAACGCTGTCGGAGAGAGAATAACTGTCCAGTCTGGTTATTTATGCCGGACGATGATAGTTGAACCATTCAATTTTCTTAATCATTTTCGCGCAACGGAATATAGGAGTATACTTCTTCTCAATTCACAATGCTTAACGAAAATGCTCAATTTACAACAAACAGAATTAGTAATCAATTTAAATAAATACAACAATGGCAGACTTAAAAAAATTTGCTGAAGACTTGGTTAACCTGACTGTAAAAGAGGTTAATGAACTGGCTGAAATTTTAAAAACCGAATACGGTATTGAACCGGCAGCCGCAGCTGTTGCCGTTGCTGCACCCGCCGCAGCCGGTGAAGCCGCTGTAGAGGAAAAAACCGATTTCGATGTAATCCTCAAGAGTGCCGGCACAGCAAAATTGGCTGTAGTTAAAGCAGTTAAGGAACTTACCGGACTTGGCTTGAAAGAAGCCAAAGACTTGGTAGATAGTGCTCCAAGTGAATTGAAGAAAGGTATAACAAAAGACGAAGCAAACGCTTTGAAAAAACAACTTGAAGAGGCTGGAGCAGAAGTTGAACTCAAATAGCATTTACCTAATTTAGGTTAATATGGTTAGGAATCTTCTACCTGAAGATTCTTAACCTTTTGTGTCAATATATAGAAGGTTCAAAAATTCACATCCATGTCTTCAAATAACGCCAATCAAAGAATCAATTTTGCGTCGATCAAAAATCCGCTTGACTTCCCCGACTTTTTGGAGGTACAGTTAAAATCGTTTCAGGATTTTCTTCAACTCGACGCCCCCCCCGAAAGTAGAAAAAATGAAGGATTGTACAAGGTTTTCACGGAGAATTTCCCCATCGCAGATACCCGCAACAACTTCGTTCTCGAATTTTTAGATTACTATGTAGATCCTCCGCGCTATACTATCGACGAATGTATAGACAGAGGGCTTACTTACAGTGTCCCATTGAAGGCAAAGCTGTATCTCTATTGTACCGATCCCGACCACGAAGATTTCACACCTGTCATTCAGGATGTATACCTCGGCACCATCCCCTATATGACCGAGAAAGGAACATTCGTCATCAACGGGGCCGAGCGTGTAATTGTTTCGCAATTACACCGTTCTCCCGGAGTATTTTTCGGACAGAGCATGCATGCGAACGGCACGGTGCTTTATTCTGCACGTATCATCCCGTTCAAAGGTTCTTGGATTGAATTTGCTACCGACATCAACAATGTGATGTACGCCTATATCGACCGGAAAAAGAAATTACCGGTCACCACGTTATTGCGTGCCATAGGTTTCGAAAGCGACAAGGATATCCTCGAGATTTTCGACTTGGCTGAAGAGGTAAAAGTAAACAAGACAAACCTCAAGAAAGTATTAGGTCGCAAGTTAGCCGCACGCGTACTGAAATCATGGATGGAAGATTTTGTTGATGAAGATACCGGTGAGGTAACCTCCATCGAAAGGAATGAGGTAATCATTGAGCGTGAAACCGTGTTGGAACAGGAGCATATCGACGACATCATTGAATCGGGTGTCTCCTCCATCCTATTGCATAAAGAAACGCCCAACACCTCTGATTATTCCATCATTTACAACACATTACAGAAAGATCCGAGTAATACTGAGATCGACGCCATTCGCCACATCTACCGTCAGTTAAGAAGTGCGGAGCCGGCCGATGACGCCAGTGCACGGGAGGTGATCAACAACCTCTTCTTCTCGGAAAAAAGGTATGACCTGGGCGATGTAGGGCGCTACAGGATCAACAAGAAACTAAATCTCGAAACCGATGTCGAGACGCGTGTGCTCACGAAAGAAGATATAATCGAGATCATTAAATATCTTATCGAGCTGGTCAATTCCAAGGCAATAGTGGACGATATCGACCACCTCAGTAATCGGCGTGTACGTACGGTAGGGGAACAACTATACACCCAGTTCGGCGTAGGTCTGAACCGTATGGCGCGTATCATCCGTGAGAGAATGAACGTGCGCGACAACGAGGTTTTCACTCCGATTGACCTGATCAACGCAAAAACCATTTCGTCGGTCATCAACACCTTCTTCGGCACCAATGCACTCTCGCAGTTCATGGATCAGACCAATCCGCTGGCAGAGATCACCCATAAACGTCGTCTCTCGGCGCTCGGACCGGGTGGACTTTCCCGCGAACGTGCCGGATTTGAGGTGCGTGACGTGCACTATACCCATTATGGACGTCTTTGCCCTATAGAAACACCTGAGGGTCCGAATATCGGACTTATCTCCTCTCTCTGTGTCTATGCCAAGATCAACGATTTGGGATTCATCGAAACTCCTTACCGCAAGGCAGAAAACGGAATGGTAAATATCAACAACGGCGAAGTGATTTATCTTGCCGCTGAAGAGGAAGAAGATAAACTAATCGCACAAGGTAATGCCCCGGTAGATGAAAAAGGAAAATTTATCAACTCTCGTGTAAAGGCAAGACAAGATGCCGATTATCCGGTAATAGCACCGGAAGAGGTAGAGCTGATGGACGTGTCGCCCATGCAAATTGCCTCTATTGCTGCTTCGTTAATTCCTTTCCTCGAGCACGACGATGCCAATCGAGCATTGATGGGGTCAAACATGATGCGTCAGGCTGTTCCATTAATGAGAACCGAATCACCTATCGTTGGCACCGGTATTGAAGCCCAGGTTATCAAAGATTCCCGCACTCAAATAATGGCTGAAAGAAGTGGAGAGATACTTTACATAGACGCCACTACCATTAAAATAAAATATGACCGGACTGAGGAAGAAGAATTTACCAGTTTCGAAGATGCTGTAAAAATTTACAATATCCCGAAATTCAGGAAAACCAACCAAAATACTACTGTCGACCTGCGTCCTATATGTAAAGTAGGAGAAAAGGTAAAGGCAGGTGATATTCTCACCGAAGGGTATGCTACCCAAGAGGGTGAGCTGGCACTCGGGCGTAACCTGAAGGTGGCGTTCATGCCATGGAAAGGCTACAACTTTGAGGATGCCATCGTATTGAGCGAACGGCTGGTAAGCGAAGATATTTTCACCTCTATCCATGTAGAAGAATTCTCTTTGGAGGTACGCGAAACCAAACGTGGAATGGAAGAACTCACTTCCGATATTCCCAACGTAAGTGAAGAGGCGACCAAAGATCTCGATGAAAGAGGGATTGTACGTGTGGGAGCACGCATCAAACCGGGAGATATTCTGATCGGCAAGATCACCCCCAAAGGAGAATCCGATCCCTCACCCGAAGAGAAACTGCTCCGCGCCATCTTCGGCGACAAGGCTGGTGACGTAAAAGATGCCTCTCTGAAGGCCTCTCCCTCCTTAAAAGGGGTGGTTATCCATACCAATCTTTTCTCAAAGGCTTCCAAAAAAGGGAAAACCAAACTTTCCAGCAAAGCACTTCTTCCCAAGCTCGACGAAGAGTATGAGCTCAAGATGGAAGAGTTGAAAAAGGTGCTTATCAATAAGTTAATTGCACTCACCGAAGGGAAAAATTCGGTAGGAGTAAAAGACTACACCAATATGGATATTGTTCCCAAGGGGGCAAAATTCACCCATAAGGTGCTCGCCGAGATCGACTATCAATCGATCCAATTGAATAAATGGACCAACGACGCTCAGAAAAATGAACAGATCCGCACTACGGTCATCAATTACCTGCACCGTCACAAGGAGCTGGATGCTGAATTAAAACGCAAACGGTTCGACTTCACCATCGGTGATGAACTCCCCTCAGGCATTATGCAGATCGCCAAAGTATATGTGGCAAAAAAACGGAAGATCCAAGTGGGAGACAAAATGGCGGGTCGTCACGGCAACAAGGGTATCGTTTCAAGGATCGTACGTCAGGAAGACATGCCTTTCCTTGCCGACGGAACACCTGTTGACATCGTGCTAAATCCCCTTGGCGTACCTTCCCGTATGAACCTCGGACAAATTTTTGAGACTGTTCTTGGATGGGCAGGGCAAGAATTAGGAGTGAAGTTTGCAACTCCTATCTTCGACGGTGCGTCACTCGATGACCTGAACATCTGGACAAATAAGGCCAAGCTGCCGGCCTATGGTAAGAGTTATCTTTACGATGGAGGTACCGGTGAACGTTTCGACCAACCGGCAACCGTAGGTATTATCTACATGCTCAAACTTGGGCACATGGTGGAAGACAAGATGCACGCCCGTTCTATTGGTCCCTACTCGCTTATTACACAGCAACCGTTAGGTGGTAAGGCACAGTTCGGAGGCCAGCGTGTCGGGGAGATGGAGGTCTGGGCACTGGAAGCATTCGGTGCAGCCCACATCCTTCAGGAGATACTCACTGTGAAGTCAGACGATGTGGTTGGTCGCTCCAAAACGTATGAAGCCATCGTGAAAGGCGAGCCGATGCCACAGACCGGCATCCCGGAATCGTTGAACGTATTGCTTCACGAATTGAAGGGACTTGGTCTTAACGTCAGTCTCGACTAATCTCAACAACTCAACTTTCGCATGTAAATTTAGAATATATGAAACTAAATTGGAGACATCCAGATGTTTAGTGGGAACCCATAGCTCGAAATGAGCGTTAAAAAGAGTAGTTGTCTGAGCGA
>JAAYFR010000399.1 GCA_012728155.1 Bacteroidales bacterium
CTATATCGCTAACCGTGCCGGGCTTCTCTTTCGAATCATTAATCGGTTCCAATTGCTTCTCGCTACAAGCGAAAAACAACATCACCAGCACTGTCAATAATAAACCTATTTTTTTCATATGATTATAGCTATTTATTTTCAATCTCAAAATCTATATTACCACCCGGGGTTTTGTATCAACATCGGATTATTGATCAAGTCGCTTTCCGGAATAGGTGCGAAATAATCCCGTAAAGTAAACCTCTCGGTATAGACAGTTGTGGGTATATAATAAACACTCGGACTAGGATCTTCAGCGGTAACATTCCATCCCTGAACATTCCGGTTTAACTCTAAATGCGCCGTTTTCCAACGTTTCAAATCCCAGTACTCCTGTCCCTCCAGTGACAACTCCACCTTTCTTTCACGGCGAATAATTTCTCTCATTCCCCCTTTAGTCTGGGGTTTATTCTTTTTGTCGGCAATAGCATATTTTTGATAACTCTCCACAATACCTTCCAGATTGGCGCGTTCCCTAATCATGTCTATATAAGCATATACTTCAGGGTTAGCTGCCACTTCGTCACCTCCGGGCGTTGCCTCATTGATGGTTTCAGCAGCCAACAACAACAGGTCGGCGAAACGCATGTCGGGGTATGGGAAATTCAAATAAGTCAACTCGTTGGCATCACGCCACCGGGTATTTAAATTGACCAATTTCTTTGCCCAATATCCGGTGGCATTGTATTCGTTATTGGCTACCCGATTGGAAAATTCCGAGTAACGTGCCATGGGGAACATGGCTTCCGCGTCGTTGTTCGGCTCATTATTGTAATGATTGCCATACCATTTGCCGCGGTCAAATCCCAACGCCGCATAGAATCGCGTTTCCCGGTCGAAATTGATTTGTGAAGTGGTCTCTCCGGGTTGAATGACAAATCGGTGTTCCTCATCCCCTACACGCAATGTTTCGAAGCGGGTATTGAATTTGTCTCCCTCCAACCAGCTCTGATCCTCTTCCAATGGTATGCCATCGGAAGAATAGAACATGTCGACGATGTGAAGCGGTACGGCCAGCCGGGAGGTGGCATTGGCAGCAGATCCAGCTTCGAACCGGGGAAGACAGTGTCGCTGTACATTTGATCCACAGGGGTAAGAAGTATTGCCGAATATAATTTCCACGTTGGTATTTTGCTGATCGCTTACCGCGCTCCGGAGTGTATTGATAAGCAACGTGGTGTCGGACATCGGTTTTGTTTGCATATAGTCGGCAATCTGATATAACCGTATATCGTTGGCCAGACAAACATCAATCGCTTTTTTGCACGCTTCGGCAGCTCTGTCCCAACGGGTCAAGTCCTTCGTCTGGTTGAAAAAAGGCTCTCCCAGATGGTCTTTAAATGAATTGTAATCGGTATTACCATTGAACATATCACTTGCCCAATAGGTCAACACCCTAGCCTTCAGCGCATAAGGAACAGCCTGTGTGAATCGCCCCAGCTCTGTCGTCCTGTTTGTGATGCGATCAGGGAGCGCGTCGGACTCAATCACCTCGTCAAGCAGCTCCAACACATAACCGAAACAGTCGTCTATCTTTTCCCTATAGACCCGAATACCTGTGGTAGAGGTATTTATCGGCATACTCTCCCGCAGTGGGCAAATAGGACCATAGTAGGTAATCAGGTAAAAATGCATCCAGGCTTTAAGCACTTTCACTTCTGCAATCATCCGATCTCGTTCGTCGCTTTTCAGATCTTGCACTCTCCCTATGTTATCCAGAAAGGTGTTACATTCCCGGATGCCGGCATGCAACGATCGAATAGCAGTACCTGTTCCTCCCCAGTAATTGATAACGGGAGATGTGGGATTGTCTTCTCCCAATGCGTGCCTCATTCCACCGCTACTGCGGAAATTTGGATTCATGATCATCTCCATTGATCCGAGAAAAGCCGGATTCTGATCCCACCCCGCTGCCTTGGGGAGCCCCCAATAACAGGTTGCGAGATACTGTTCCGCAGTATAACGATTGGCAAAAGCATCATCCAATGTCGGGATATTATCTGGCACCACATCCAGATAATTACACGATATTATGGTGAATATAGTAAATATAAGACAGACACTTTTCTTTATAATTGATTTCATCATTGTCAATTTTAATTATTTTATTCCCTTTTAAAAATTCAAATTCAACCCCACGTTGATGACCCGTTGCAATGGATATCCCAATCCATTACCGGCCATTTCGGGATCCCATAATTTAAAACGACTCCAACTCAACAGGTTTGTGCCACTGACATAAAACCTGCAATTAGTCATAAACATCCTCTGCGTCAATCTTTTAGGCAATGTGTAGCCAAACTCGGCCGACTTAAGTCGCAAAAAAGAGGCGTCCTGCATCCACCAGGTACTGGTTTGGTTGTTGTTGGTGATGCTATAGGTTGACAATCGCGGCCAGAAAGCATATGGATTGCGGTTGCTCTCTGTCCAATAATTGTCGGCAATGGCTTGCAACACGGCATTTTGTCCAACCAATCCATCATTGGAATCACCATCGATAAACGGCTGCACATTTCCAATGTTGAGCCAGAAGGACTGGCGTCCCGATCCTTGAAAAAAGAGTGAAAGGTCAAGATTCTTATAACCAATCGTGGCACCAAATCCATAATTGATTTCCGGCACGGTGGGATAACCGATAGGTACTTGGTCTAAAGCAGATATTACCCCATCATCATTTACGTCGCGATACTTGATGTCGCCGCCCATCACATTGCCGAATTGGGTAGGTGAGTTGGCCACTTCCCGTTCATCAATAAACAAACGTTCGGCAATATAGCCCCAATTCTGGTTGATACTATAGCCCACTCTTGAACGCCACGCTGTATCGGCATAGTCCGGCTCTTCCCACTCAATTACCTTACTGGTCGCATAGGTGAAGGTACCCCGTCCGGTAATATAAAAATCGTTTGTGAAAAATCTTTCGTAATTCGCCTCTATATCGATACCTTTGCCACTTCCCACCCCCAAATTGGCCTTAATGGCGGGAATAATTCCCATTGTTTGAGGAATGACACGTGTCAGCAGGATATTCTCCCTTTTCTCATGAAAAAGATCAATGTTGGCGGAAAATCCTCCCTTAACCGAAATCTCGGCACCAATATTTGTCTTATAGGCAGTTTCCCATCCTATCCTATCATTGGCGTATCTTGACACATCGATACCGGAAGGATTATAATTCATCATAGCTCCCCAATTGACATTTCTCGACGCATTCATATCAATCTGCGAAAGATAGTAGAATCGGTCGTCATTGCTACCAATAGCATCATTTCCTACTAATCCATAGGTAGCTTTCAATTTAAACTGCGGGAAAATCCGGTTTAGACTGTGAAAAAATGCCTCGTTGGAGATCATCCACGCTGCGCCAACTGAAGGGAAGAATCCCCACCGGTGATCTTTGGAAAACCGTTCTGAGCCATTATAGCCGAAGTTGAATTCACCAAAGTAACGACTGTCGTAATTGTATGCCAAACGTCCCGACAAACCCATGTTACGATTGGGTAGCGAGAGTAACAGATTATCAGCGATTCCTTTTTTTTCCTGTCGCATGATATAAACCAATAGACCGTTGATTCGATGTTTTTGAGCAATCTCTTTATTATATTCCATCGCTGATTCGAGATAAAAGAC
The DNA here is from genome assembly GCA_012728155.1 of Bacteroidales bacterium. GTDB lineage: Bacteria > Bacteroidota > Bacteroidia > Bacteroidales > Dysgonomonadaceae > Proteiniphilum. Next base: position 3,670 of record JAAYFR010000399.1, read on the forward strand.
AGTATTGATATTTCTCGCTCCCGGATTGTATTGAAGAAATGTATTGCCTATTTCTGGATTCAGATTTTTAAGCGTGTAGGAGTTGTCGGCTAAATTATATTTATCAATATTGTAATAGAACGGCTTGTAGTTCCTGTTCACTGTGAATTCCGAAAAACGATTCATATTGAGCATCGCACGAAATGTTAGTCCTTCGGTCAACATGGCCAGATCTTGCTTTAGCTCGAATTGAGTCATGGTCATATTCTTACTATAATCGCGGTAACCTCTCAATGCCTGCGCATAGGGGTTGATATAGTCAGACGTGGTATAGTTCCCAAAAAGAACATGACTCACATAACCGAAATGTTCGTCCGGTTCATACGAGGGCTTAAAATAGACAGGATTCGCCTGCATCACCTTGCGATACATGGTTGAACCACCATCGATTGGGCCTCTATATTCGTCAAATGTTGAACTCAACCGCATGATCAACTCAGTGGTCTTGGTCAGGTTTACATTTACATTTGAACGCACCGTATATTTAGTAAGGTCGATGTTCGAGTTAAAATTATTTCTTTTGTCAACTTTCAAGTTTCCATTATCTTTTGCCACACTTGCAGCCACATAGTAACGGGCTACCTTACCACCTCCACTGACACTGATATTGGCTCGCTGGTTATTGGTATACTTATTAAACATAGCTTTATACCAGTCGGTTGCAGGAAAAATATCGGGATATAACCCTCGTTCTGTCATCTCGATTTTTTCTGCAGAATATTCTCTGATACCATTGGGATTGCGTGTCAATACTGCCTCATTATGCATTTTCATATAGGTGACAGGATCGGCTAATTGAACATTTTGCGTTGGACTGGAAAAAGAGTTTTCCACCCGAGCATTTACCTGCACTTTCCCTTCACGTCCCTCTTTCGTTGTCACCAATATCACTCCATTAGCACCTCGAGCGCCGTATAGTGCCGTAGCCGTGGCATCTTTCATAATGGAAAAAGTTGCAATATCGTCGGTATTTAACCGTGCTAAGTCATCCGTAGTCAACTCTACTCCATCAATCAGAATGAGTGGATCTTTCTTTGCATCTGCCCCAAAAGTTGTGATTCCCCGGATAAAGAATTGAGCATTATCCATTCCCGGCTCTCCACTGGTCTGATATGAAATCAGCCCGGCCACTCGTCCCGCAAAGGCAGTGGTCAAATTACTACTGGGCACTTTCAAATCTTTTGTGGAAACGGTGGATATAGAGGAGATGACACTCTCTTTACTCTGTTTTCCAAAAGCGACTACCACCGCTTCTTCCAACATTTCGGAGTATTCAGAAAGTCTTACGTTGATTACTCTCACCTTACCCACTTCAATTTTTTGTGTTTGATAGCCGATAAATGAGAACACCAGCGTATCACCCTCATTGACAGACAGTTCATAAACTCCATCTATATCTGTTACAGTACCGATAGATGTGCCTGATTTCACCACATTCACGCCAGGAATGGGATCGTCACTGAAAGCATCCGTCACTTTTCCGGTGATATTTACAAGAGCCGTTTGATCTGTAATCTCCTTTTTTTTATTGTCTATTTTTCCCGTCTCTTTTGACAAGCTATTTTTGTACACCGACACTTGCCTTTCTACGACTGTATATCCCAACCCAGTATCTTTCAATACTATTTCTAAAATTTCCTGAATAGATTCCTTATCGACATGGAGGCTGGTTCTTTTAGCCAGCTCAACTTGTGCTTCATTTGTGATAAGAAAAACATAATCACTTTTTTTCTCTATCTCGGAAATGACCTCTTCAATGGTCACATTTTTCATATCCAACGAAAGCTCTGCTTGTTGGGAATAAACATTTTTTGCCGTCATGGAGAACAAGCAAAAGAAAAATAGTAGTACTGAAATCTTCATGATTTTAAAGAGCCTGTTGCATTTTTTAGATACAGGCAGGCAAGATTTAATTTTTTCACTCATATGATTAAAACTTTTATTTCCAATTTCATTGAATTTTAGTTCGCATAATTAATTGAGTACTAATTGTTGATTAATATCCACTTTAATCGGACAATATGACAGCATTGCCCGATTTTTATTTCATTCCACTTCTTTTTCATAGGCGTTTTATTTTTTAGTGATATAGATAATATTATTTTCTCTTCGATAAATTGTAGATGAAAGCACGGAAACAGATGTCATTACACTGTCTAAGTTATTCGAAAGGAATAGTTTTCCTGAACAAGTCTTGTCGTTGTATAGTTCCTCTGGAGTGCTCTCAAACTGAACATTATAATATCGCCCTATTTTTCTAAATATCTCAGATATAGGCGTTTCATCGAACTCCAATATTCCTCTTGTCCAGCTAATATATTTTGATACGTTGACTGTTTCTTTTAAAAAATCATTGTCAGCTACTTCTATTTTTTCATTGGCCAATAATTCTGCTCCAAATTTATCCTCCATTTCAATCTTTACTTTTCCCTCCACTAAAACAACTGTCTTTTTATTGTCATCCTCATAAGCTGAGATATTAAATGTAGTTCCCCGCACATGAATATCAAGATTCTGTGCATGTACCACAAATGGGAGTTCCGGATTATGTACAACATGAATAAAAATTTCACCATTCACATATATTTCTCTTTTATCTCCCATAAACTGAGAGGGGAAATCAAGCTGAGTACCCGAATTAAGCCAGACCTCTGTACCATCGGAGAGGGAAAGAGTCATTCTTTTACCATATGGAACAACTAACTTATTTAATTCGACTGATAGTAACGACAACTCTCTTGTCGATTCAACACTATCCGTCACCAGCGCTCTGCCATCTCCGCAGAGAGCAATATGCGATTTATGTGCAATATTGATTTTCTCTTTTCCAGAAATAAGATATATATCTTCAACAGGAAGCGCTTCTCCTATAATTATTTCTCTTCCCCAGAAGCCATTTGATTCCCTTTTCTCTTTACGGGTGAAGGATATGACAAACAAGGTAGCAATCGCAAACACGGCAACGATTGAGCTCACTCTTCTTATCAATTTGTATCTCTTATAACGAGACACATCTCTCCAAATAGCCAGATAAATACTCTTTTTATCTTTTTCTGACAATAAGCTCCGATTAATCTTCACTGCCTCAAACTGAGAAATAGCCTGTTGCATTTCTTTTTCAAGGTGCGGATTGTCTCTCAGGAAATTTCCCCAATATTCATCCATCTCTTCCGACCGAAAAAGTCTCCAGTTGATGAAATCCTCATCGATGAGGAAATTATAACCCTTCCTATTTTTCACAGATACACTTTTTATAATAATGACGAATCTTTCCCCCCGACGTGGACAAAAAAAAATAAAATATTTGAAATTTAACACTCTTAGACTACAATCATGGCATAAAATGACGCGAAAATAAGATCGATATCATAGTAAGTGCTTCCAAAAAATCCTTTTTATCAACCAGTTCTCGCAATTTTCCCATTGTCCTATACAATAATTTACGGGCTGACTCTTCGCGGATATTCATCATTTCTGATATTTCTTTATGCCCTAATCCTATCATATATTTCAGGTAGAGAATCTCACGTTGACTGCTGGTCAATCCGTTCAAAAGTGAAATTATTTTCTCTTTTACAATCTCAGTTCTTTCACTATCTATTATATTGTCCAGCACCGTTACCTGCAGGGCAAAAGATTCAGAAACTGCTTCAATAGACTCCTTTTTTATATCATTCCTGGATAAATCTATAAGACGGTGTTTAAATGATTTAAAAATATAAGCCGTAATATTTTTTATGTGGTTTAAATTATTTTTAGAGATATAGAGCTTGTAAAATACATCCTGAATAGCATCTTTGCAGATATCTTTTTGAAAACCTAAATTGATTCCATATGAGTACAAATCATCTACATGATTATTGTAGATAACGGAAAAAGAGGCTTCATCGCCTTTTTCTAAAAAACACTTCCAACTTAAATCAATAGAAACCATTTAATAAATGATGGATTATATTCACTTGGTATTGAATAACAAATTAACGCTATTTTTTCTTTATAGGCAAATTTTTGGTTACAAATTACTATTTTGGTTTTATCATGGCATTATAGAGATAGATATTTTTTATATCTAAAAAAGAAGGCGGATAACCTTCAATTCTCACTTTCAGTCATCCGCCTTCAATGCGCTTCAATATAATCTATGAAATGATTACATCATGCCGCCCATTCCACCGCCGCCCATAGGAGGCATTGGAGCTGGGTTATCTTCTTTCTTATCAGTAATTACACATTCGGTTGTAAGGAACATACCTGCAATAGATGCTGCATTTTCCAGCGCCACACGCGCCACTTTTGCAGGATCAATCACACCGGTTTCATACAGGTTTTCATATTGATCGGTACGGGCATTGTAACCAAAATCCTCTTTTCCTTCACGTACTTTCTGAGCCACTACGGCACCCTCTCTTCCGGCGTTTGATACTATCTGACGAAGCGGTTCTTCAATAGCACGTTTCACAATCTCGATACCGGTAGTTTCGTCTTCATTTTCACCCTTCATCCCATCAAGTGACTCAATAGCACGCACATAAGCCACTCCACCTCCTGGAACAGTACCTTCTTCAACAGCTGCCCGAGTAGCTGAAAGAGCGTCATCCACGCGGTCTTTCTTCTCTTTCATTTCCACTTCTGAGGGAGCACCCACATAAAGAACTGCTACCCCACCAGCCAATTTAGCCAAACGTTCCTGCAATTTTTCACGATCGTAATCAGAGGTTGTTTTTTCAATTTGCGTACGGATCTGACCAATACGGTTGCTGATGCCTTCTTTATCGCCATCACCATTCACAATGGTAGTGGTATCCTTGTCGATAGTTACTTTCTCGGCACTACCCAGCATATCGAGTGAAGCATTTTCCAAAGTGAGTCCTTTTTCATCTGAAATCACCACACCACCGGTCATGATGGCAATGTCTTCCAGCATCTCTTTTCTGCGGTAGCCAAATCCGGGTGCTTTTACTGCAGCCACTTTCAACGATCCACGAAGACGGTTTACCACCAGCGTAGTAAGTGCTTCGGAGTCGATATCTTCAGCAATAATCAACAACGGTTTTCCGGTTTGAATTCCTTTTTCCAGGATAGGAAGAAGATCCTTGATGGCAGAGATCTTCTTGTCATGAATCAAGATCAGCGGATTTTCAAAATCTACTTCCATCGCTTCAGTATCGGTCACGAAATAGGGAGAGATATATCCGCGATCAAACTGCATACCTTCCACAACGTCCACGTATGTATCGGTACCCTTTGACTCTTCCACGGTAATCACACCCTCTTTGCTCACCTTCTGCATCGCTTCGGCAATCAGTTTACCGATGGTTTCATCACCGTTGGAAGAAATTTTGGCCACATTTTCAATTTTCTTCAGATCGTTCCCTACTTCAACTGCCTGGCTTTTTAAATTTTCAACTACAACAGCCACAGCTTTGTCGATACCTCGTTTCAGATCCATGGGATTGGCACCGGCAGTCACATTTTTAAGCCCTACACCAATTATAGATTGTGCCAACACGGTAGCGGTAGTTGTTCCGTCACCGGCATCGTCATTGGTTTTAGAAGCTACCTCTTTTACCAGTTGAGCACCCATATTCTGGAATGCATCATCCAATTCAATCTCTTTTGCTACCGTCACACCATCTTTTGTGATTTGGGGAGCGCCATATTTTTTATCGATAATTACATTTCTCCCTTTGGGACCTAATGTCACTTTAACAGCATCTGCCAATTCGTCCACACCTTTTTTCAGAAGGTCGCGGGCATCCATATTAAATTTAATTTCTTTAGCCATTTTATTTCTAATTAATTTTGTTTCAATTCTATATTTTATTCAATAATTCCCAGAATATCAGACTGGCGCATGATCAGATGCTGTACTCCATCGATTTCAATTTCAGTACCCGCATATTTTCCATAAAGTACATGATCACCTTGCTTTACAACCATTTCTTCCTCTTTTGTACCTTTTCCCACAGCTACCACTTCACCTTTCAGCGGTTTTTCTTTTGCTGTGTCAGGAATAATAATTCCACTCACTGTCTTTTCTTCTGCAGCAGCCGGTATCACCAGCACTCTGTCTGCCAACGGTTTAATGTTCATACTTTTAAAATTGATGTTTCTATAATTAATATTGTTTATTTAAATTGACATTAGCTCAACTGCGAAATCTGTGCCAAATTTATTTAAAGCCATTTTCTGACAAAAAAACAACCATACAAAAAAGAAACCGCCAAAATATCTGCCAAAATTTCAGTCTACCCACCATGAGAATATAGGGATAGAAAACAGTTTTTCAAAAGTGAGCATATTTCATCCGTTTCTTTTACCTTTGTACTGTTTTAAGCGAAAATAAATTCTTATCACTTAAAATCTCAAACAAATTGTATACATTATACTGATTAAACATGTACACTGTTGTTCGACACTCACTCTGTTTTATGCTAAAAAATATATTTTTCTTCTTATCAATTATTACGACATTTGCGCTGCAGGGACAACCCTACACGCGCATTGTGTCTCTGGCACCTTCGTTTACTCAAAGCCTCTATTATCTGGAAGCGCAAGATAACCTGATAGGATGTACAAGTTATTGTGTAGCTGCCGAAGGGGATAATAAAGAGATCGTCTCTTCTGCAGTAAAAGCAAACGTAGAAAAAATCATCAGCCTGAAACCCGATCTTGTATTGGCCTCTGGACTGACCAATCCGAAAGATATAGAATTATTGAGGAAAGTCGGAATAAAGGTCGAAATTATCTACTCTCCGGAATCATTCCAGGAGATATGCGACCAGTTTATGCACATGGCCCAATTAGTTGGCAGAACAGAAAAAGCCAATAAAGTGATAGCAGAAAGTAGATACACCGTCCAAAAAATAGTGGAGAAGAACAGATCCAATACCAAGAGAAGAATGTTCTTCCAAATCGGGGCCAATCCCCTGTTTGCTGTCACCCCCAACACATTTATGGATGATTATATGACACTACTGGGCATTGAAAACATCTCTAAAAATGCAAAACAAGGAGCTGTTACGCGTGAGTTCGTTATTGCCCACAATCCCGATTATATTTTTATTGCCACTATGGGCGTTGTAGGAGAGGAAGAACAGCAGACATGGAGTAGATATTCCAACCTGAAAGCTACACAAAAAAAACAGATACATATCATCGATTCCGATATAGCCTGCCAACCCACACCCATCACTTTTGTGCAAACACTGAAGCTGATGGATCAGTTGATGGAAGAGTGAGAAGTGAGTAACCCAATTGATATTCAAATGAAAAAATTAGGATTGATACATATATATACCGGCGACGGGAAAGGAAAGACAACCTCCGCCGTAGGACTGGCCGTACGTGCACTGGGAAGCGGATTCAAAGTCTGCTACTGCTCTTTCCATAAACATCCCGAAAAATATGGCTATTCCGAAATGGAGAGCCTCAAAAAATTGGGAGCAACCGTATTGAACTTCGCCAAAGGACACCCCCATCTGGACAAAAGAATCGATGGTGAGCTAATCAAGAAAGAAGTTCCGGAAGCAATCCAAACCCTTGCAGAGATGCTGAAAACAACACATTATGATTTACTTATCCTGGACGAGATACTTATTTCAGTGCGTGACCACTATTTGGATGAACAGATCCTGCTCGACTTCATACAAGCTAAACCAGTTGATATGGAACTGGTTATGACGGGCAGAGCTGCCACCGAAAATGTGATGAAACTTGCCGATTACGTCACATTCTGTAAGAAACTGAAACATCCCTACGATCGGGAAATAGGGAGCCGTAAAGGGATTGAATATTAAATCCTGCCGAAACCGGTTTCCTGAACACTCATCCAAAAAACAGAACAATGGTACAAAAACAATGGAGCTGGAGTATAAATGTCGCCCTACTTCTTGTGGGACTCCTCGCCGCATCCATGTTGTCATTGGGGGTGGGAGAAATACCAATACGAATCGGCGATATTCCCCACATCCTTTCTGAAAAGGAGGGTATGGAGTATAGCGTACTGTCATATATCCGAATCCCCCGCACACTGCTTGGACTGGCCATTGGCGGAAGTCTCAGCCTGGCGGGAGCCATTTTGCAGGGAGTCTATAGAAATCCGTTGGTAGAACCCTATACACTCGGGATTTCAGGTGGGGCATCACTGGGCATTACCTTTGCCATTGTGGCAGGACTACATCTGATAAACATTTTGTTCCTGCCGCTGGCCGGATTTATCGGTGCTTTTGCAACCATATTTCTGGTATATACCCTTAGTCTCGGAAAGGGGGGACTCAGCGTCAACCGTATGCTGCTGATCGGTGTCATGATCAGTTTCATCGCATCATCGTTAATGATGTTTCTCATGTCCATCACCACCACTGACAATATCAATGGGATTGTTTTCTGGATGATGGGATCGCTCAACGAATCGAACAGCACCATGATCAACGTGATGACCATCCTCTCCTTGGTCTGCCTGGTCATATCCTATCTTTTTGTAATGCCTCTCAATGCACTGCGACTGGGAGAGGAGAAGGCAAAACACCTCGGATTCAATGCAAACAGCGTTATCCGTATACTCTTCATTATCACATCGCTGTTAACAGGAGCCTGTATCGCCGTAGCCGGTGTCATCGGATTTGTCGGACTGGTCATCCCCCATATCGTACGTTTGTGGGTGGGCACCGATTACCGCATACTGCTTATCTCCTCTTTTCTGAGTGGCGGTATTTTCCTGATACTGTGCGACGTCATGGCCCGAACGATTATCTCTCCCAATGAGTTGCCCATCGGTGTAATCACCGGTATCCTGGGAGGTGTGCTGTTTATTGTATTACTGAGTAATTCGAGGAGAAAAGAACTTAGGCAATATGATGATTGATTGAGGATAAAAGATTTAATCTCGCCGATTTTCAATCTTTGACTCCTCAACTTCTTTATTTTTTCACTTTTAATTTTTTATTCATAAGTACAGGATGCTTCCTTTTCTCGACATACAAAATCTATCCTGCGGGTATAGTAGTGGCTTTCGGGTACACGACATCAATCTATCGCTCACCGAAGGGTCGTTCGCCGGGATTATCGGACCGAACGGATCGGGAAAGACGACACTGTTCAGAGGCATCTCAGGGACATTACCCTTGAAAGAGGGACGTATCCTACTTGAAGGAAACGATTTGGCAGAACTCTCCTGGAAGGAGAAGGCGCAAAGGCTTGCCATCGTCTCCCAATTCTCAGAGAGTGCAGAACTCACGGTAGAGGAATATGTATTGATGGGGCGGCTCCCCTATCGTAAACAGTTCCAGTTTTTCGACAAGAAGGAAGATGTAGATATAGCACATCATTATATGCACCTGACCAACACCTACCGACTACGTAACAAATCAATGACAGAGTTAAGTGGGGGTGAGCGACAAATGGCCAATATCGCCTGTGCATTGTCTCAACATCCGCGCCTGCTCTTACTTGACGAGCCTACATCCCATCTCGATATTACCCATCAGATACGGTTTATGAACCTGATCCAACGCCTGAATGAGGAGATGAAACTGAGCGTGATGATGATCGTCCATGACCTTTCACTCGCTGCAGAATATTGTGATTTTTTGCTGATGATGAAAAATGGGACAATTTTTCACAAGGGAGAGCCCGAAGAGGTCATCACATATAAACATATAGAAAGTGTGTACGATACCGTAGTGATCGTAAAAACCAACCCCATATCCGGCAAGCCGGTCGTCTTTCCCGTATCCGAACAACGATTGAGAAATGGGAAAAAATAAATTTCACATCGTTTCTACGAACCTTGAGGAAAATTTATCAAATGAAGAACCACACCCTTACACTATTTTAAACTATCGGCTGACCACCCTAAATCTCTGTTACTCACCATATTCAAATATCAAAGAACTACGGGGCTCTTTCAAAGTCAGTTGTAAGCCTTTTCTCAATTCATCTCCTGTTCTGACAAAACTCTCTCCTGTGTCCCTATCGGTAACTCTATAGGTTTTATTGTGATCAACAGCCGATAGTTTGACCTCTATCGTTTTGTCGGAACTTTGCTCTCTTCTGAAAGCTACAATTATCCCTGTGTCATCAGAAGGTCTGTGTAACTGATATGCCAACCAGATATCATCAGTTGTCATATCTTCATAAGAGGTCAGTGGATAATAGTCTTCATAAAAATAGGGTCTCATATCCATGAACTCCTTGAAACATCTCTGCATCTCTATAAAAGAGGAGGAGGCATCCGTTATCTTCCAGTTGAAAATGACAGATGTGCCTAAACTCGAGCGGAAAGTGAATTTATCATTTTTCTCAACCCCTGTCCCTGTCAAAGGCAAGAAGAAACTCAGTCCATATGTATGGGTCTGATATCCGACCGGTTCTCCATAGCTATAATCGGTACGCCATAAGGGGGCACTTCTTTTCATCGATTCAAAATCGAGACGTCGACCGCCACTCGCACAATTATCGATTATTGCTTCCGGAAATCTCTTCAACAAATAATCCCAAAAAGCATATAATCCCTCTATATGGCGTATCTCACCTATTCCGATACGCCCAGTCTCTTCGTTTTCTCTCCAATAGTTATCTACCCTCATATTGAAATCCTGACGATAATAATCGATGCCATTTTCTTCCATAAAATCTCCAATAAATTTACAGAGCCAGCTGAGGGCATCTTTATTACCTAAGTCAAAAAGATACGCATTTGTACCCTTGGCATCAAGCATCCATTCTTTCAATTCTATACCCCAGTTAGACTCTTTTATTACTCTTTCAGGTTCAAACCAAACCATAAATTTGGCTCCCGCTTCATGTATGGCATCCGCAATTGGCTTAAAACCTCCGGGGAACCTGTTATTATCAATTTCCCAATAACCTACCGTATTTGCCCAATTCTTGTTATTCTCTACTTCGTTTGCTTTTATATACCAACCGGCATCTAACCAAAATACTTCGGGAACCAGTTTAAATCTTTTGTAACGGTTGATCATGGCTAAGGCATAGTCGGTAGTCAAACAGGTATATTCGTTACATGGGTGGGGATCTCCATAATTGAAACTGGTTGAAACAGGATATACTGCTGGTTTTCCATCGATTTTCGGAGTTTGGTGGTTTATCATAAACCGTCGAAATGCATTGTGACCGGTCATGCGATCTTTATCATTCCAAAAGAGCAGACATATACTGGGTGTGCGGATAGATTCATTCCCCTTTAAATAGGTATTCAGGTTCTTCATTCCTGCATCAAATGAGATCGCATTATCCGATTTTTTTTCAAAATGTGCATACCATGTTCCGGTCCAACCAATTGCAAATATGGCACCTTGTCCCGAGGTCGATTCTATATTAAAGAACGGGAAAGCATGATCGGAGGAACGACCGTTATGTGGATAAATTTCAAAAGGTTCCCCGTGCGTCAATATCTTTTTACGTGGATGAAAATCGGCTCTCGAAGGAGTACTACCATCGGCATAATGTAATATTATTTCACCGTCAGATCCATACTGAAAACTCATATCAATCACTTTAACCTGTTCAATGGAAGCTGAATTTTCGGGTGAACCGTTTGTGAAGCCTAACACCCACTCTACTGCTCTGTATTCAGGATAATATTTCACATCACATTCCACACTCATTTTGGTTTTTTCATCCTGCCACCGGTAGACATTGTTAAAAACGCCCTTCTCTATCTCGCCTAACTTCTGTGATGAAAAACTCCATCTCTTTATGAAACTGCCTGAGTGCACACTTTCATATACAAAAGAAAAGGGGGGATGTTTCCCTTTCTTGAAATTGGCATCTATCCAATTTTCAATTTTCATCTCTTTGCCGGAAAAACTCGATATAGCCTGTCCATATAGTGAATTAGCCATAAAAAATGACACAATGACAATATATAGCACAATAAGTTTATTCATAATTTTTATCTATTAGGGGAAAATTGAGATTCCATAGTTGAAAAAATCAACATATAGAAACCTCTGTCTCATTCATGACAAATA
>JAAYFR010000400.1 GCA_012728155.1 Bacteroidales bacterium
CATCAGGGGAGGGGAGAACATATCTCCCAAGGAGGTGGAGGATTATCTTTATAGGATGCCGGGTGTGAAAGATGTACAGGTGGTGGCGGTAGCTTCTCAGAGGTACGGTGAGGATGTGGGTGCTTTTATTATCCGTAAGGAGGGATATCAATTAGAGGCCGAAGATGTGCGTGATTTCTGTAAAGGGCATATCGCCAAGTACAAGATACCCCGTTATGTCTTTTTTGTGGATACGTTCCCTATGACCGGCAGCGGCAAGATACAGAAATTCCGCCTCCGGGAAATGGCGTTAGAGTTGTGTGAGAAAAATGGTGTTGTAATCCGCTAATGCTCCCATTTCTTTAGTCCGAAACATTCTGAATATTTCTGTTTTGTTTTACAAATGTTTCCCAAACAAAAAAGCACCTACAACTATTTTATTGTAAGTGCCTTATAATCAGAGTGGAGAATATCGGAGTCGAACCGATGACCTTTTGACTGCCAGTCAAACGCTCTAGCCAGCTGAGCTAATCCCCCATGATTGTAACTGAAAAAACTCTCTGTCGCTTTCGATGGTGCAAAGGTACACATTATTTTGAAATAATCTATTTTATCTGAAGATTTCTTGGCTTCATATCGTTTGTTTTTCTGATAAAATAGCCGTAAATTTGATCTACCTATGCAAGGTAAAAACAAATAGCGCTGTATATGATTGTATTTAACACCACTTTTCATGTGGATGCAGAGATCCATGAGGAATTTGTAGAATATATGCTTCAACACTTTATCCCTATGTCCACCAAAAGTGGATTGCTTCGCTCTCCCCGCCTTTCGCGTGTCTTTGGCAGGGAAGAAGAAGCGGGGCACTCCTTCGCGATGGAGTTTCAAGTAGCCAATATCGACACATTGGAATATTGGAACAAGGAAGAGAGTGGGGTGGTATATACTCCGTTGTTGGAGAAATTCAAAGAGAAGATGGTCGGTTTTTCTACCATAATGCAGACGATTGAGTATTGAGCGTGCCAAATAGAATTATTGATGATGCAGAAAGAACGGATCATAATGGGGATCGACCCCGGTACGCAGGTGATGGGATACGGCATTCTCCGGATACTCGATAACAAACCTTATATGGAAGCGATGGGAGTAATGCAGTTGGGCAAATATGACGATCATTACCTGAAACTGGCAAAGATCTATGCGCGGATCATTGGACTGATCGAAGAGTATCTCCCGGATGAACTGGCTATTGAAGCACCTTTCTTCGGAAAGAACGTGCAGAGTATGCTCAAGTTGGGACGTGCCCAGGGGGTGGCGATGGCGGCTGCCATATCGAGGGGTATTCCCATATTTGAGTATGCTCCGCTGAAAATAAAAATGGCCATTACCGGAAATGGTATGGCTGCCAAAGAGCAGGTAGCCTATATGTTACAGAAACTGCTCCATATCCCGGATGAGAATATGCTCCCGCAACTGGATGCGACGGACGGACTTGCTGCGGCGTTGTGCCATTTCTATCAATCGGACATCACTGCCGACGAAAAGAAATACAAGAACTGGAAAGATTATGTCAATCAAAATCCGGAAAAGATAAAATAATTTTTTATCTTTGTCTTATGAATCAACTCATATCCCATATTGAATTTTTACTGCATGAGCACAATTGTGTGATTATTCCCGATTTTGGTGGTTTTGTGGTAAACAACATTCCCCCGCGGAAGGATGGGATAGCAACTTTTCATGCACCTTCCTGCGAACTGGTGTTCAACCGCGATCTGACCCACAACGATGGGTTGCTGGCACAGTCCTATATGAAGAACAGCAGTATGACATTCGAATCGGCCATGCAAAAGGTGGAGCAGGATGTACAGCTGTTGAAACGGCAACTGCGTGAACAACGCCGTGTGGATATGGGAAAATTGGGTGCATTCGATCTACATGACGATAAACGTTTTGTATATACGCCGGGAGCATTTATCCGGCCTGCACTTTTCGGATTGAGCCAAGCTACCTTGAGACCGTTGATACAGATGCAGCCCGCCATCCCGGCATCGGAAAATGGGAACAGGCAAAAAAGGAGCCCCAGCATGGCAATCATTGCCGCAAGTGTAGCCGCAGTGCTGCTGTTGCTCTTTATCCTGCCGGTAAGTGACACCTCCGTCGGGCGACAATCAGCACATATGTTTTCTGAAACAGGATGGTTGCACTCCAAAGCATCTCAATCGGCGCCTGCTCTGGCTGTGACCGATGAATCGGCTGGAAATGAGATCGCAAAAGTTGAAGAGTCGGAACAATCAATGGCTGCCGATGAAACAGGGAATCCGGTTCCCGCTGCCGATGAAATTGAGACTCCCGTTGTAGAGGTGACAGGATCAGAGGAGACAAACAACCTGCCCAGGTACTATATCGTAATGGGGGTATATAGGGGATTTGAATCGGCTCAGAAAACCATCCAGTTGTTGCTTGATGAGGGTTTTCACCAGACGGGGCAGCTGGAGCGTCCCGACCGGTTCGATGTCTATGCGGCATCATTTACCGATGAAGCTGCGGCGAAAGTATATTTAAAAGAGGTGCACAAGAAATTCCCCACCCATACCGATGCCTGGATCTTAAAAAGATAACTTGCTCCCCCAAAGATAACCTACTCTAACCAACCTTCAATTCTCTACAACGGATATTCTTCGAATGCGTAAAGCAATGTGGAGAGATAACGCTCCCCGGTGTCGGGTAATATTACCACGATATTCTTCCCTTCATTTTCAGGCTGTTGGGCAAGCTGGC
>JAAYFR010000401.1 GCA_012728155.1 Bacteroidales bacterium
GCATTCAGGTCTGCTTTGCTATAAAAACCCTCTTTAGGAATACGCTTCCCAATATATGTGCTTTCAGGAAATAACATATATACTTTTTATTTCACAACTAAAAAACAAATTAATTCAAAATCACTAAGTCCGTTTATCTTATTTATAACCGAAGTAGTTTCTTTGTCATTAAAGAAGCTCATCATATCTTTTTCCTCTTTGACATGAATAATTGAAGATATGGCACTTTCCAACAATTTGGAGTATTTACCCATCTTTCGCCCATCTTGAGTCTCTCTGTTAAACTCTCTGCAAAGCTTAAGTATAGGCTCAGTATTGTCCCTGCAAAGATAACGCATTAAATCTAATGTTTTTTTAGGAGAGATATGATTACATACGATCTTTTCGTCCTCCGAAATATAAACCATGTAGAATGGGTGGAGCCTGTTTTGCTTATCTATATTAATAGATTTACTAATATTTCTCAATACAAAGAATACTCCTTTAGGTGTATCTGCACCTTTAGATGAAACAACTGCATGAAGTCCGTATGGAGCATGCTCAACATCATGATTGGTCTTCATATATTCAAGCAAATCTAACCTAAACTCATTAAGTCCCAAATCCATTATTGATATTCCTGTGGTCATATCTTCTAAATCTACTACCTCATCCATCAAGCGTTGTAATTGCTTCTTACGGTATTCTAAATCGCCCTTCTCTTCTTCAGAAATAAGGTTATCATCTCCCGTTGATGTCATTATGGAAATCTTCATTCTTGTTTCCACTCTACCTTTCAGGTTAATGTAATCGTCTAATGATAAATCGGGCCAGAAATTAACTAACTGAATAACCTCATTCCGGCTGCCAATACGGTCAATTCTTCCAAAACGCTGTATTATCCGCACAGGATTCCAATGTATATCGTAGTTAATCAGGTAATCGCAATCCTGTAAGTTCTGACCTTCAGAAATACAGTCTGTAGCTATGAGTATGTCAATATCGCTGTCTACTCTATTTTTACCGTTTAACAAAAGGTCTCTTTGTTTTGATATTGGCGAAAAACATGTAAGAACCGTGTTCATATCATTTTTAAGTCGGGTAACAGTAGTTCTCCCATCAACAGAGCCCGTTATAAGAGCTGTGTTAAGATTAAATTCAGATTTGATACATTGGCTCACATTCTCATAAAGATACTCTGCAGTGTCTGAAAATGCCGTGAAAATGATAACCTTTTTATTGTTTCCGTTGATTGGGTTCTCAATCTTATCATTTAGCGTTTCCAGTAGTGTTTGAAGCTTATGATCGTGTTCAGGTGTAATGTCATCAACAAAATACAAAAGTGTATTTAATATATCACTATCTTGTTTCAGATCTCGGAGCCATGACAATGTGTCCATATCGTTTAAGGCAATCTGTACTTTTCTGCCTACAAACAAATCGGTGTTCTGGTCGTCCAACTCCAGATCTGCATCGCTTACATACTCTTCTAAATTAACTTTTGCACCGCTATTATTTTCAATCAATTCAATGGTGTCATCAATCAGCTTTTTTATTTTTGAAACTGTTAGTCTGAATGAATGTACAGAACTTTCGAGTCTTTTAAGCAGGTTGATGTTCATTAGTCTTCTAATACCGCTTTCCCTGTCTGATTGTCTGAAAAAGACATTTCCCATATCGCTGCCATACATGCTTTCGTAATTATCTTTTTTACTATCAAAGATATAGGCGGAAGGTGTGTATATACTTAAGTTCAGCCGAACTAACAACTCATATATTTCATTATAATTAATAGCACCTTCCTTTTCTGTTAAGGATGGTCTGATTGAAATTGGTTTTAATCTTTCAGGAAATTTACCAATTGCTTCGGTATTGTAGTATTTTTCAATATGTTTTCTCGATCGTGCTATGGTAACACTGTCTAATACTTCAAAAAAATCAAAATCCAAGAGTTCAAGTAAATTTTCTGTGGTTCTTTGGTCGCTATCATACTGACTCCATTTATTAAAAGCACCTTGTGCATAACGGAAAATATCATCAATTGACTTTTCTGTATTAAGAAGTTCATCAATCTTTTCCGATTGTCCTTCATAAGCCAGGGCAATTTGATTGCGCAGATCAAAGAAGCGATTGTTTA